>NZ_JAELTQ010000280.1 GCF_016428905.1 Dyella sp. ASV24
ATATCGTCTCTTATGGCCTCACCGGCTTGCGCCACATTTTCGAGCCACTCGGCTTCGCTATTGTCCCGCTGCCAGGAAAATCATTCGCCTTCCTGGCAGAGTTTCGGCCCTCACAGAGCCAGCAGCAATTCACCAGCGACCGCTTCTACGCGCCCACCGCGCCGAATGTGCGCCTGCTGCGGGAAGCCCCCTTGCTCTACATCGCAGCGTTCGAATCTGCACGCTCCTACTACTTTCAAGCGGTCACCGCCTCTTACAAGGGCCGCATAACGCACGCCTGGCAAAGACTTTCCTCCAAGCTGCGTCGCGGCCGAGCCGCACGCCCCTAGGCTGGCTCGATCCGGCCATTAACCGAGACCCAGTCGAAGCCCGGCTCAACTACGGCGGCGACCCATGATGGGCCAGATGCCGGTATGCTCACTAAGAATTTTCTTGCGACGACACCATTTGACGCAGCCCCATTCTCCGCAGCCAGCTTTCAAGTGACCCATGACGCACGATTGTCCTATCTGCAATAGCTCCCAGACGATCGAACCGTTTGGCGATATCGATGGATTTGCGTACTTCTCTTGCCAAGCCTGCGAATCGATCTTTATCGACCCGCAGATCCTTGCTGACATGGACGCTGGCGTGTCGCCACGCGACTACGATGTCGATTACTGGAACGAAGAACTGAAAGCAGCGCGCGAACGCGCCACCGGAGATGGGTTGGCTCGCGCGGGAGAGGCCATCCTTTATGCGCGCCGGGACGTTCGTCGCTTCCTCGATCTTGGTGCCGGCCCGGGCTATCTGCTTGATCAGCTCGCGGCGACTTTTCCCCAGCACGATGACACGTTCCACGCCGTCGAACTGTTTCCGCCCGAGCAGCACAGCCGACACAAGA
>NZ_JAELTQ010000281.1 GCF_016428905.1 Dyella sp. ASV24
GGCATTAGCTGTGTTGTAAGAAAAGAACGGTTGCACGAACGACGAACTCACGGCTGGCCGGTTACTTTGCCCACCTATCGACCAGACGTGATTGAACAACATGCCGTACGTCCAAGGCCCTTGCTGCCGAAGGACGACGAAGGTCGGTCCTGCGCCCCACTTGCCCGCGCCGAGCAAACGATCCGTGGCTGACGGTAGCGAGAAAATGGGCCCAACTCCCCAGATCCATCCTCCTTCCGTGGGTGCCTTGGGTGAGAAGAACAAACTTTCCGTGATGTCGCCAAGGCCGAACTGGCTGCCGACACCTGGTGCGATGTTGTTCTGATTCGCCATAGGCACAATGGTGCGGGAAATCATGTTCCAGTCAGTACTGATGGACACCGGAACCACCGGCTGAAAATTCAGCAGATATTTGTCGCCGTCGCGCTCAGTCCCGATGTTTTGATCGTAGTTGAACTGAAATGGCACGCTGATTAGCGATGCCACAGGATTGGAGAGCTTCTTCGCCAGATCCTGTTGATCGCCTGAATCCTGCGCGTGCGCGATCGACCATGAAGCGAGGACAAGAAGTGCGCAGCATGCGCGGACAAATGGTTGTTCCATGATTTAAGCCTCACGTCTTCAATCTAAAACCCAGCGACACAAGAGCACGCTCCCGCCATGCACATGGCTGGAGCGTTCAGAAGCCGCCGATTCACAATCAGTTACTGACCTTCTTCACGTCATCAGGCTTCCACGTTTTATCGAAGAACGCCTGCTTGGGAC
>NZ_JAELTQ010000282.1 GCF_016428905.1 Dyella sp. ASV24
CAGCTACACCGTGCGCTGGGCCGCGGATGATGGTGGCGCCGCCGTCGTTGATTTGAAGTCCATGGGAACCGACCAGGCCAGCATCGAGGTGGCGGCACGTCAGTTGCAACTTGCGCCGCTGGTGCCCTGGCTGGCGCTCAAACCACAGATGTCATCTGCGCTGGCGCAATGGGTCGGTGGTGGCAAACCCCGCGGACAGCTCACGCAGGCGCACCTGGCCTGGAGTCATGCCGAAGGCATGCACTCGCTCTATGCAGCCTTCGATAACGTCGCCATCAATCCCGTGGGCAAGCTGCCGGGTATCGATGGTATTCACGGCGAGTTGCGTGGCGATGCGCAGGCGGTAGCGGTGTCCCTACCAGCGCAGACTACCGTGCTACGTTTTCCGCATACGTTCCGCGAGCCATTCGTGATGTCGAATCTCGGTGGCGACGTAGCGTTCTGGCAAGACGAGGATGCCCTGCATATCGGCACCGATGCGCTGGATTTCGAAGGTGCGGGTTTCGGAGGTCAGGCGCGCGGCGAGGTGGCCTTGCCCAATGCGGGCGGCCGTCCCTTCATGGATCTCTACGCCACGCTTTCCCACACCGACGTGGTAGCCGCCAAGCTGTTCTGGCCGGTTGATTCGATGTCGCCAGCTGCTGTGCAGTGGCTGGATCAGGCGCTG
>NZ_JAELTQ010000283.1 GCF_016428905.1 Dyella sp. ASV24
CGGCCGATCAAGCCACCACGCCCAAGCCCCAAGTCACCGAAGGCAGCGGCCAGTTCGTGCGCGCCACCGGCTTGGCGCAGCCGCGCAAAGCCGCCAGCGGCGATGGCGCGGTGACCTTCAACTTCGAAAACCAGCCCGTGCAAGCCGTGGTCAAAGCCATCCTCGGCGACCTGCTCAAGCAGAACTACACCATCGTGCCGGGCGTGCAGGGCAACATCTCCTTCTCCACCGCCGAACCGGTGGACAGCAGCCAGGCCATTCCCATTCTGGAAACCCTGCTGTCGTGGACCAACAACGCCCTGGTGATGCGCGACGGCCAGTACGTGGTAATGCCGGCCAAGGACGCCGTGGCCGGCAACCTGGTGCCCAGCCTCAACGCCGCGGCCCCGCAAGGCGGCCTGCAGGCGCGGCTGTACTCGTTGCGCTACATCTCCGCCACGGAGATGCAAAAACTGCTCAAGCCCTTCGCCCGTACTGACTCCGTGCTGTTGGCGGACCCGTCGCGCAACGTCATCGTGCTCTCCGGCACCCCGTCGGAACTGGATAACTACCAGCGCACCATCCACACCTTCGATGTGGACTGGCTGCGCGGCATGTCCGTCGGCGTATTCAGCCTGCAACACGCCAACGTCGGCGAACTCGGTCCGCAGC
>NZ_JAELTQ010000284.1 GCF_016428905.1 Dyella sp. ASV24
CCGAGTCACTTTTCTTTTGCTGGCCCAAAAGAAAAGTAACCCAAAGAAAATGGCCGTAAAGCCAACGCCCGCAGCATGACCTTGGGATAAGCCCGAACGGGTGAGGAATCGTGCTGCTTGGTCACCTTCGCCTCTACACAGCGGATACACCGGGACGCTGCGCAACGCGCCATAGCCAAGAGGACTTAAAGCAGGCCGCGCTACGCTTCCCCATCGCTGAGGCTAGGGAGAGAGGACGCTACGCTTTCCCACCACTGAGGCAAGGGAAAGACGACGCTACGCATCCCGACCGCTGTGGAGAACTCGCCACCAAACGGCATCGCCTTTGTCTTCCACCTTGGCTTTGAGCCATAGAGCAGGAGCAACGCGACCTGTCGCGATGCGATGTGCAGCAAAGCTGCACGAGCCGTGCGCTTGGCGCTTTTGACCTTCGGGCCCCCTTGAGCGGCGGTGAGGGGTGGACGAAAAGGCCCCGTAGGGGTGCCGGGCAGGACGCCCGGCACTTTTCGTCGGGGCAGGAGC
>NZ_JAELTQ010000285.1 GCF_016428905.1 Dyella sp. ASV24
GTCCGTGAGGGTCGGCCGGGCTTTTCGACAGGGCATCCTGCCCTGACGAAAAGTGCCGGGCGTCGTGCCCGGCCCCCCTTCGGGGCCTGATCGACCGCCCCTCACCGCCGCTCAAGGGGGCCCGAAGATCAACAGCGAGAGCAGACGGCTCGTGCAGCTTTGCTGCACATCGCATCGCGGCGGGTCGCGCTGCTTCTGCTCTAGATGCACAAAGTCGAAGCAGAAGAGAAAAGCGACGCCGTTCGGTGGCGAGTTCTCCTCACTGGTCGGGAAGCGTAGCGTCAGCTTTATCTTGCCCCGGTGGTGGGAAAGCGTAGCGCTCCCTTTCCCTCGCCTCGGCGGTAGGAAAGCGTAGCGTCTTCTCTCCCTAGCCTCAGCGATCGGGAAGCGTAGCGAAAGCTGCTTTAAGTCCTCTCCGCACCGGCGCGTTGCGAAGCGCTACGGCGTACCCGCTGTGTAGAGGCGAAGGTGACCAAGCAACACGATTCCTCAGCCGATCGGGCTTATCCC
>NZ_JAELTQ010000286.1 GCF_016428905.1 Dyella sp. ASV24
CCGGCATGGTGCGGTTCCTGCCGATCGAGCGCACCAACGCCATCGTGGTGATCAGCAACCAGCCGCAGTACCTGCAGGAAGTGGGCGACTGGATCACCAAGATCGATCGCGGCGGCGGCAACGAGCCGGAGCTGTTCGTGTACGACGTGCTCAACATCAAGGCGTCGGATCTGGCGCAATACCTGGGCCAGATCTACACCAACGGCAACGGCGGTGGCGGCAATAACGCGGGCAAGGTCGGGCCGGGACTCAACGGGTCCACGCTGGGCGCCAGCGATAACGCCAATGGCAACGCCAGCGGCATGGGCAGCACAGCCGGCAGCTTCGGCAGCTCACCGTCGGTCAATGGTGTGGGTGGTGGTTTTGGTGGCGCGGGTGGCTTTGGTAACAGCGGTACGGGCGGCACCACCGGTGGCACCAGTGGTTTTGGCAGCACCGGCACCAGCGGCAGCTTTGGCAGCAGCGGTACCAGTGGTGGCGCGGCGGGTGGTCTGTCCTCCTTCGGTA
>NZ_JAELTQ010000287.1 GCF_016428905.1 Dyella sp. ASV24
GGCTCGGAGATGTGTATAAGAGACAGGTACAAGGTCGCCTTGACGCGTCCTTGGCTTATCCTGTTTGATCCGATTTCGTTCTTCTGCGCCATATACTTGGCTGTTGTGTATATGCTGCTGTACATGCTTTTCAGCATTTATCCGATTGTCTTCCAGCAAAAGCGTGGCTGGAACGCTGGCGTTGGTGAGCTGCCGCTTCTTGGCACGGCCGTTGGCGCTTGCGCGGGCGGCTTGATTGTCATGTTTGACACGCATCGCCGTGCGAAATTAGTTGAGAAGGGAAAGACAAAACTTGAGGATATGCAACCTGAGGACCGTTTACCGCTGGCCATGATTGGTGGAATTGGCTTCTTTATTTCCATGTTTTGGCTTTCGTGGTCAGCGCAGTACAAGTACGTATTACATGTTTTTGTTCTAAAGCTGTCACGTTGCTGCAACATTGACTAACACTCCACCTAGCTCGGTACATTGGATTGTCCCAACTATTGCAGGTGGTTTCCTG
>NZ_JAELTQ010000288.1 GCF_016428905.1 Dyella sp. ASV24
GCTCAACAGCGATGGCACGCTGCCGCCCGGCGTGAAACTGGTGCCGTTCTACGACCGCTCGACGCTAGTCTCGGTGACCACCCACACCGTGCTGCACAACCTAATCTTCGGTTGCCTGCTGGTATTCCTGATCCAGTGGGTCTTCCTGGGTGACTTGCGCAGCGCCATCATCGTCAGCGCCAACATCCCGGTAGCGCTGTTCTTCAGCATCATCATCCTCGTATTGATGGGCGACTCGGCCAACTTGTTGTCGCTGGGCGCGGTGGACTTCGGCATCATCGTCGACTCGGCGGTGATCCTAATCGAGAACATCTTCCGCAATTTCCAGAAGAGCCGCGAAGAACAACACGAGATCCTGCACGAAGCCGCCCAGAGCGATCTGGGCACCTATATGCGCGGCGGCGCCACGCACGGCTGGACCGATCGCCTGCGCTTGCTTTTCATCAGCGCCATGCAGGTGGATCGCGCGGTGCTGTTC
>NZ_JAELTQ010000028.1 GCF_016428905.1 Dyella sp. ASV24
CCCGGCCAACAATCAGCCGATCAACCTGGGCGTCAACGCAGTTGTCACCAACGGCGCCAGCGTGATCTCTGCCAACAACCAGCCGGCCGCCACCATCAGTGGCAATACCGCCACACTGAACTACATCGGTCAGTACCTGGCGAAGGGCGGCGCGGCCACTGCGGGTCAGGTCAGCACCTACTTGACCTACACCATGCAGTACAACTGATCTTTCCATGAACCTGGTGGCAAGGCCGGCACGACCGGCCTTGCCTTCTTGGTCTGTCAAATTGGCGTGATTGAAAACCTGGCAAGTGCCTAAGCGCCGTTTTCCACTCAAGGCTAAGTAGATTTTCTAATAGTAAGCCCCTGGTGTGGACGTTACCTTGCGTAAGCATGCCCACATCATGCTGGCGATCCTTCGGGGGTTGGTCCGTTGCCCGTCATCGCATGACGTGGATGGGCATGGGTTGGCTCATAACCAGTGTGCTTGGCACCTCGTGCGCATGGTCCATGCCTGATCCAGCTTCACCGCAGGCACCTCAAGCCGGCGCTGCATCGACAACGCCGCAGGTCTCGTCACCCAAACCTCAGGCAAGTTCAGCTGATACGGGTGAACTCGAGTTCAGCAGCGCCTTCACAGGCACCGGCAAGGCGGCTGTCGATATATCCCGCTTCGAGACCGGCGCTACGGTGCTTCCGGGTAGCTACAAGCTCGACATCTTCGTCAATGAGCGCCGGGTCACGCGCCAGACCGTCGAGTTCCGCGCCATCGAAGGCGCGAAGAACGCCCAGCCGTGTTTTACCTACGCCGAGCTCGTCCAGATGAGCGTGGACGTTGGCAAGATCAATCCCAATACGGTCAATCCCCAGAATTTCTGCATCGTCGTCAGTGACATCAGTCCTGATGCGGCGGTCAAGACGGATATGGGCGAACTGCGTCTGGACGTCTCTATTCCTCAGGCGTCGTTGAAAGGGAGCACGCGCGGCTATGTGAATCCAGAGCTATGGGACGAAGGTGAGGCGGCTTTTCTGCTTGGATATACCTTCAACGCGTACGCTTCGGACCAACGTTATTCAGTATCGTCGTCATCCGGTTCCCCGGTGGCAAGTGGAATCGGTGGGGCTTACGAGCCTGTGCAAAACGGTACTTATTACACGCGGTCGCCGGAAGGCATTCGGGTGCTTGGCCCCAATGGTCAATTGTTGTCGAGCCCCAACGGCATCTACATGCCGTTGCTGAATAGTCCTGCCGGATCGTTGCAGCAGAGTCAGTACCATCTTTATGACGTCAACGCATTCCTCGGTTTGAATATGGGCCTGAACGTCGGTGGCTGGCGTTTGCGCAGCCAGGAAACTGCCACCTGGGATAAGGTCACCGGCAGCACTCGTTGGAACAATGTTGGCGCGATGGCCTCGCACGACGTTACCAGCCTTAGAGCGCAGCTTGGTATTGGCGATGGCTACACCCAGGGCATTCTGTTCGACACCACACCTTTTCGCGGCGTCACGCTCTATACGGACGATCGGATGCTTCCCGATTCGCAAACGGGTTACGCACCGGTGGTGCGCGGCATCGCGAGTACCCAGGCGCGCGTGGAGGTGCGTCAGAGTGGGAACCTGCTGTATGAAACCACGGTAGCTCCCGGTCCTTTCGTCATCAGCGACCTATACGCCACGGGTTACGGTGGCGACATTATCGTGATCGTTTTTGAGGCGGATGGCACCACACACAGCTTCACCGTGCCGTATTCAGCTATTCCCATGTTGTTGCGCGCGGGTGCCAATCGTTGGGCAATGACGGCCGGCCAGGTGCGTGACACGTCACTCTCCGGCAGCCGGCCTTACTTTGCCGAGGCGACCTATCAGCGCGGCATCAGCAACTGGCTTACGCTCTACGCGGGACTGCAGTCCACTCAGCACAACCTTTATCGCGCTTACCTGGGTGGGTTCGCGTTCAATACGCCGATAGGCGCCGTGTCGCTCGATGTCACGGATGCCCACACGAATCTGCAGGATTGGCCATCGCTGTCCGGTTACAGCATGCGCCTGAGCTATGCCAAGACCATTCCCGCCACCGATACTACGATCGCGCTTGCGTCCTATCGTTATTCGAATGGCGACTATCTGACGCTGTCCGAAGCAGTGACTACGCAGGACCGGATAAAGGCGAGCGACGGCGTAGCCAACCCGGATTCAGGGAGTCTTCTGCGCGCCGAGCAAAGCTTGCAGGTCACCATCAGTCAGAACTTCGCGCCTGGTTACGGTGCGCTGTACTTCACCGGTTCGTACAACGAGTACTGGAACGTCACCAATAAAGCCATGACGTACCAACTTGGGTACAACAATAGTCTTTGGCGACTGAATTACAGCATCGTCGCCAGCCGTACCTACGGTTCCACACCGACCTTGCATGGCAGCAGATTCGACAACCAGATCGGCATTAATTTATCCATCCCACTGGGAAGTCAAACGGCTCACACACCCGTACTGACGGCTTCCGCCGTACACGACAGCGTCACCGGCAACAACGATCGCCTGGGGCTCAGCGGTAGTTTTGGTGAAACCAATCAGTACAACTACAGCGCCAATGTCAGCTATGCCGACGCAGGTAACGCTAGTACCTCAGCGGGTGGCAACATCGGATGGCAGGCGCCTTATGCCACCCTTAACGGTGGCTACTCTTATACCAACCAGTATCAGCAAGCCTCGGCCAGCGCCTCGGGTGGCCTGGTGATACATCAAGGTGGCATCACTTTGGCGTCGCAGGTGGATCCGTATGATCCGGTCGCTATTGTCGAAGCGAAGGATGCCAAAGGCGCACGCGTCTCCAGTAGCGGTCAGGCCAGAGTCAACGAGAGCGGCTACGCCGTGGCCAATGGACTCACGCCTTATCGCATGAACGACGTGACACTTGATCCGATCGGTACCTCAGCCGATGTGGAGCTGCAGACAACTCGCCTTCAGACGGCACCGCGTGCTGGGGCCGTCATTCCGCTCAAGTTCGAGACGGTCAGTGGCCGTGCTGTACTGATCCACGCTACGCAGGCCAACGGCGAACCGCTGCCGTTTGGTGCACAAGTCCTGGATGTGAGCGGACATGACGTGGGTACCGTGGCGCAGAATGGCCAATTGTTCCTTCGTGGTGCGGAAAGCGGAGGGCAGCTGAGTGTGTCCTGGGGCGACGCGCCGGGGCAGCAATGTCAAATCCAGTACAGCCTTCCAGTCCGAGCCAAGGATGACAACAGGGATGGCTTCACTAGTATCGATGCCATATGCCATTAGGGGCTTCGGTTTCGCGAGCTTTTCGTAAGGGAGGCTTTTTGTGTTGTGTAGTGGACAGCGGCAAGTAGAGATCCACTGACCTGGAAGTCGTTGTGAGTGTTTTGATTTTCGATGGACATCATCGGAGTGAATGGCCTCGACGATGTGATCAAGCGATAGCCATTCGTTCGCTGCCATTCAACGGATCGCTCGTGTGGGTTTCTGGCGGCAGCGTTGGCAGATCAGCGTTGCAGGCTCCCCATCATTTCAACTATGAGAGCAAGTCCATGAAAGTCTTCCGTTGCACCTTCTGTGCATTGATTGTGACTCTTTGTGGTCTGAGTTCGGCTCAAGCCGGCGTCACCATCAATGGCACGCGCGTGGTGTACCCCGCCGAGCAGCGGGAGGTTTCGTTGAGCATGGTCAATAACGGCAACGAGTCGCGTTTAATTCAGGCGTGGGTGGATTCCGGCGATGCCAGCGAGCGACCTGAATCCACCAAGGCGCCTTTTGTGATCACGCCGCCGATGGCGCGCGTAGATCCAGGCAAGGGTCAGACGTTGCGTATCACGTACACCGGCGCTCAACTACCGCAGGATCACGAAACCGTCTTCTGGCTCAATATTCTTGAAATCCCACCCAAGCCAAAAGACAGCACCGGCAGCGAGCCGAACTACATGCAAATGGCCGTACGTTCGCGCTTGAAGCTGTTTTATCGCCCCAAGGGATTGCCGGGCACGCCGGATGCCGCGGCCGATCAACTGAGCTGGCGCGTCATGCAGGAAGGGAAGGGATACGTTGCAGAGTGCACCAACAACACTCCCTTCAACGTCTCTTTTAGTGACCTGACGTTCAAGGGCTCTCAGCAAATGCGGGCGGTCAGCAAGGGGGGCATGTGCCCAGCCAAGGGCAAAGCCACGGCACCCATCGCTGGCAGTCCCGATGCGAGCAACGAACTGACGATAACGGTGATCAACGATTACGGTGGCTTCAACGAGCATGAGGCGAGCTACACCCGCTAGTAACGGGATCCCATCTTCAGAGGTGGCAAGGCGGCGTTTGTGCGCAGCTCGCGTAATTCTCCGGCCAACAGCAACAGTTACCGTTATGACGATATCAGCGCCCTGATGCTGCACGGCCGGCGTCCTGGAGGTGAGAGACATGAGCCTGGTCAACACGATGCCATCGAGATGCCGTTCGGTGGTCTGCCTTCTGGCGTTGTTGGTGGCGCTGTTCGGTGCCGCCGGCCCGGCATTTGCGTGTGGTACGCCGCAGTCACAGACGGTGCTCACACCTGCCGCACAAACGTTGAACCTCGGCGGCCCATCGGATCGAAGCGCCCAGGTGGGAACGGCTTTATCCGGCTGGTCCGCCATCGGTCAAGGCGTGCTGGCCCCGACAGGATGTTCCACGACATCGGGTTGGTCGACCTGGGGCGTGTCGAACTATGCGGCGCTGCCATTGACCTTGACGGGTACCTATGCCGGTTATCCGGTCTATGCGTCGAATGTTTCTGGCATTGGATACATCTTGCAAGTGAAGGATCCGAATCAGCCTAGCCAGCCACTCCAATTGAATCCCGCGTTATCGCTATGGAATACCAACGGTAGTGGTGCTGGTGGCGGATCGCTCGGCATCCAGGCTGCGATCCTGTTTGTGGTGACAGGCCCGATACGACCCGGTAGCTATACCTTGGGGCCGCAGACTGTAGGCACCGGGTGGCTGTCGAACACTCAGACAACGAACACCAAGATCCAGTCCCTCGATATCAGCTATAGCCCTGTAACTCTCACCGTTACAGGAACGGCCTGCACGGTCGATGCGGGGAGTCGGAACCAGGTCGTCAGGCTGCCTGCCGTGAGTGTCGGCAGCTTCCGTGGCGTCGGGTCAACCGCCGGCTCTCAGTCGTTCACGATGGCGTTGAGTTGCCCTGCGGGTATTGCGCTCTACGCGACGATGACAGACGTCAGCTCGCCTGCCAACACGAGCAATACGCTCACGCTTGCCTCGTCATCGACTGCATCCGGTCTTGGCATACAGGTCTTTTCGAACGGCAGCACCACCCCGGTCTCGTTCGGCCCCGACACGTCGGTGAAGGGCGCCACGAATCAGTGGTATGTGGGTGGGAGCTCCAGTGCGCCTGCAACCAACTACACCATTCCGTTTGTCGCCAGGTACGTGCAGACGGCAGCTACCGTCAAGGCCGGATCGGTGAGTGCGATGTCTACGATAACGTTCTCGTATCAGTAGAACCCGGTCGGCGGGTTATCAATGCAGGGCCTCAATCTTCGAAGCCCTGTTTATTGGCGAAGAATGACCACCCCGCGCTATGAGCGCCCGTCAATGCGCTTCTGATGGTCAATTTCGTTGTACCGAAGAAATGTGGTAGTTCGCTGTTGGAACTGTTCAGTCCAGGCCGTGCACGTGGATGACGAAGTCCTCCACGTGCACCACTTGGCCCACATGGATCTTGCAGGTCTTGCGCAGCTCCTGTTGGCCATCCACGTAGACGACGCCAGAGGCCACGATGGCCTTGCCGGCGCCTCCGCTGTCGCACAGGCCCACCAGTTTCAGTAGCTGGTTGAGTTCGACGTAGTCGCGGTCCAGTTCAAATTCGAGTTCTTGCATAAGTGATGTCGGACTCAGGCGTCGGTATCGTCGAAAGCGCTTTCAGGCAGCGCGAAGAATACAAAGAACGGGGCGGGGGCTTCCTGCCAGTAGTCGACTGCTTCCTCAAGGATGTCGAGCAGCGTGTCGAAATCGTCTTCGTTGCGGTCGCGCATGTCTTCCGCGCGATCAAACAGCAGGATGTAGCCGGTGGCTTTCAGCCATGAGAGATCGCGCATGCTGTCGGCCAGCGCGTCCCAGTTGCGCCCGAAATCCGCGGGCAGGCGCAGTGCCGGGGTCAGGCGGTCGAACAGGACATCGCGGTCGGCAACATCAGCGAGGCTGACTCGGCATACGCGCAAGCCTTGCATGCCTGCGGCCTCGGCCAGCGGCTCCAGGTCTTCGCTGGTGACAAAGAAGATGCCGCCGTGCTCGGCATCGCCAAAGTCGAGATCAAACTGCGCATTCATCGGGATACCTCGAACTGGCGAAACGTGCGGTAGTGGTCATCGGTGTAGTAGTAGATCTGTGGAGGCGTGCCGCCAGTGATGATGCGGCGCGCCCCTCGGTAGTCGAGCCCGGGCGTGTCCACGGTGTACTCGTGGTAGTAGCCCTCGGGCATGGAGGGAAGCCGGTTCTCGCGGTTCTGGAACACCACGCCGTCCTGGTGATGCTGGAACGGCCCGCCGCTCGCAATGCGGCGCAGGGTATCAGCCGCTTCCGGTGGAAGGAACGAGGGCAGGGTGGTGCCGCTGGTGCGAGGGGCTGACGCGTTCTGCGGGAGCGTGCTGCCTTGGGGTATTACCGTGCCTTGCGGCGTGGGCTCGGGCGAGTGGCGCCCCCACAGCAAGGCGGCAACAGCCAGCACCGCGATCAAGAGCAGGGGTTTGATTGAGCGCATGACGGACGACCTGGACGGAGTGGCGCGAGTGTAGTCCCTAGGGATGCACGCCGGCATCAACCGGCCGCATCCACTCTCTGCTGCAAGGCCATGGCGGCGGCAGGGTTGCGCTCTTTGGCGCTACTGATGAAATAAATGAAGACGTCCTGCTTTGGCTGTGATTCCTTTGGCGTGGACATATGCGGCAGCTCCGGTAGATCGAGGCCTTCCGCCCAGGCGCGTGCGCGCTTGCTCCAGGCATCGAGATCGGCCGGCGCGTAACCGGTCTCAAGGTGTGATTCGCTGCCCATCAGGCGCGCATAGGCAAAGTCACCGGTCAGATCAGCCAGCGACGGATACTGCGGAGAATCGGTAAACACGGTGGGAATGCCGTAGGAGCGCGCGAGCTCCACGTAGTGCTCGTGGAGAAAGCTGGTGTGGCGCACTTCCAGTACGTGTCGCATCGGGTGGCCGTTGAGTTCGCGCGGCAGCAGATCCAAAAAGGCGGCCAGATCATCAGGGTCGAAGGCGCGCGATGGCGTGAATTGCCAGAGCACTGGGCCAAGGCGGTCACCGAATTCGGCAAGGCCGCCAAACACAAAGCCGTCAATGCCGCGGCCAGCATCGGCCAGGCGCGTGCCCTCGGTAACGTAACGCGGCGCCTTTAGCGAGAAGACGAAACCATCCGGTGTTTCAGACGCCCATTTGGCATACGTCGCGGGCTTTTGCGCGCCGTAGTAGGTGCCGTTGATCTCGATGGCCCGAAGATGCCGGCTCGCGTATTCCAGTTCCCGCCGTTGCACCAGCCCCGCCGGATAGAAATTATTGCGCCAGGGGGCGAAGTTCCAGCCGCCGATGCCGACGCGGATGCGTGAGGCGGTGCCGTGGGCGGGTGCGGGCGAAAACAGATCGCTGGGCATGTGAGGGGGCCTCGCTAGGGGACGGCATGATGGCACGACCAAAGTGAAGAGGCGCCTTAGAGCTGCCAACAAAACGATGGCGCAACCGTCAGGCGGGCGCTTGCTGCGTTTTGTAAGCGACGCTTAATCCAGCGGCAGGTGATTCGGATACGGCCCGCGCGCGGCCATGAACGCTGTGGGTGTCATGCCGGCGAACTCGCGGAACTCGTGCACAAGATGCGCCTGATCGCCGTAGCCGCCATCGAACGCGACGGCGCTCCAGTCCACCGCGGCGGAGTGGTAGACGGCATCCACTACGCTACGAAAACGCAGGAGTCGCGCATAGCGTTTGGGGCCCATACCCACCTGACGGCGGAACAGGCGGCCAAAGCGGTACTCGGACAGGCCGGTGTCGCGCACCAGTGGGCCGATGCGTGTCACCTGCGGTCGCGCGCCAATCTCACCGAGCGCATACAGCACCTCCGGTGCGAGTCGCGGCATGCGCATGTGCCCAAGCAGCCAGTGTTCCAGCAGCGCAAGACGCTCTTGCGCGCGGGGGGTGTCCAGCAGCCGTTCGCGAAGGGCGTGGGCGCTGCTGCCGAAGATATCCTCGAGCCCGATGTCCTGGGCAACCAGGGCCTCATGGTTTTCGCCGGTGAGCGCATGCGCGCCTCCAGGGCGAAATACCACGCCCATCACACGCACCTGTTCTGCGGTGTCGATGATCTGGCTGCGCAGGCAGGGGCCACCGATCACCGACGCAGCGGAACGGATGCAACGTCGTTCCGGATCGTCGCTGTAGATGCGGGTTTCGTTCTCGTGGAGATTGATGATCAGCGCTGCGCCCGGCACAGGCAGCACGCGCTCGTAATGATGCGCGGCGGGTGGCGCATCCCAGTCCCACAGGCGTGCGACCAGGGCATCGAGTGGGGGCGCGGGTACGACGACGTGGTTTCCCATCGGCAGGCTCCGGGTATGTCCCGAGTCTAAGCCGATGGGCGGCAGCTGTCAGGTCTTCTGCCCGGGCATCACCGTGGTTGACGGCGTTGGCGCAGTGATCGGATCAGGCTGCATGGTGCGTACCACCATGTCCTGCGGCGTGGAGAGGGGCTGGTCAGCTTTGCGCAGGCGGTCGATGATCTCGAACAGCAGGTCGCTCTTCACTGTGCCAGCGTCGCGTGGATTGCTCACATACGCCGTGCACACAAACATCATCGAGCCGGAGTCGATGCTGTCCAGCGTCACGTTGGGCGAGGGCGTATTGAGTGTCACCGAATGGTTGCGCAGGATGTCGAAAATGATCTGCCGCACCTTGGCCGCATCGCTGCTCAACGGCATAGGCAGGCGGATCTGCACGCGGCCCTGCGCATTGGCCAGGGTTACGTTGCGCACGTTCTGGGTGATCAGCTGCGAGTTGGGCACGATCACGGTGGAGCGGTCGCTCTGCTGGATTTCGGTAGCGCGCACGTTGATGCGCTTGATGTCACCTTCCACGCCGCTGATGCTGACCCAGTCGCCTACCTTCACTG
This sequence comes from Dyella sp. ASV24, assembly GCF_016428905.1. Classification (GTDB taxonomy): domain Bacteria; phylum Pseudomonadota; class Gammaproteobacteria; order Xanthomonadales; family Rhodanobacteraceae; genus Dyella. Next base: position 9,159 of record NZ_JAELTQ010000028.1, read on the forward strand.
GTCGCTCGGCCAGCAGGATCAGGCCCGAGATGAAGTTCTGCACGATGGCCTGAAGGCCGAAACCGATACCCACCGACAGGGCGCTGGCTACCCAGGCGATGCTCTGCACGTTCACATCCAGCGCGCCCAGTACCAGCACGAACACCAGGATGCCGCCCACGTAACCCAGCAGGGTGACGATGGACATCTGCATGCCCACGTCCAGCGAGGTCTTGGGCAGAAGTTGGTGGCTGAGCCAGCGCTTGATCAGGCGCACGATGATGCCGCCCAGCAACAGCACCACCAGCGCATTGAAGATGTTGGTGGGGTTGATGGTCAGCGAGCCCAGCGACAGCCCGCTGAAGATGCGCGTGCCGCGATCCACCAGCTCGTCGGTGCCGGCGCCGTAGGGCGCGAGGATCAACGGGATGGCGAGCAGCAGCAGGAATGCACGGCTGATGCCCGATAGGACGGTCGCCGCCTGCTCCAGGCGTGGCGGCGAGATGCCGAAGTTCTCCTGCATGCGCTGGCCGGCGCGCGACTCTGGCGACAGCAGCGATTCACACAGGTCGTTGACCAGGTGCATGAACACATACAGCGCGGCGATCAGGAACCCGGCGCGGATCATCTGCCGCGCCACATAGAAGCCCAGCGCGATATAGCCGGTGAGTACCGAGAGCAGGGTGATCAGCACGCCGAGGATGGCGCACAGCACCAGCAGGCCCACCCACAGCGGGCGTTCGGCCGGTGTTTCGCCCGCGGCCAGCAGGGTGCGGCGGGCGCGGCTCATCTGGATCAGCGCGTATCCCACCAGGCAGCCGATCAGTGCGGCAGCCAGTGCGTTGGCCGCCATCGTGGTGGCGAGGCTGGCGCCAATGTCATTGGTGACGCGTTCGATGATGCCTAGCAGCAGGGCGCTGTAGGCCATGGCGGTGGGGAACGGCCACAGGCGTTTGGCCAGGTCATCGGAGATAGGCGGCAGGCGCCACGACGGGTGCTTGACCATCAATAGCGCGCGACCGAGGCCAGCCATGGTGGCCACGAAGAACATCAGCCTCACAAGCGGGAGCACGAGCTCGTCCAGGTCCTGGTCGAACACGCCGTTCCAGTTCACCGACAGATACAGCAGCCACGCCGCCAAGCCGTAGACCAGCATGGTGGCGATGGTGACCAGTACGGCCATGGCGCTGCGGCGCAGGTGGCCAGATGGCAGGTAACGCGCTGCCATCTCCAGCATTTGGTGCTCCAGCAGGCGTCGCCCACCGGCGAACAGCGCGATCGCGGCGAGCAAGCACGCGATGAACGGCAGGCGATTGGCCGGTTGCCAAGCTTGGGCGATGGCGTCCTTCAGCGCCACCCAGAGCTGGCCAAAGCCGACCCGGTCATCAGGAACGCTCTGCGCGAGCCGGCTCCAGAACGCGCCACTCAACGGCGAGGCAGTGCGTTGGCTGATCTGCGCGTTGAACAGGTCGCGGCGCAGCGCGCCGATATCCGTCAGCAACTGCAGACTCTCGCGGCTGAGCAGCTTCGCTTGCGTGATCTGGCCGGTGAGGTCGGTCTGTTGTTTCAATAGCTGCTTGCGCTGGCTCGCGACTTCCGGCGCTTCCGCCGGTGCGCCTTTCTCCGGCGCGGGGCCCAGGACATCGAGCTTGCCCTTCAGCGCATCGGCCTGCGGTGCAAGGCTGGTGCTGAGCTGGTCGGCCTGCTGCTGCACGTTTTGCGCGCTGGTGCGTGCTGCCGTCAGTGTCTCGTCGGTCAGCTTGGTCTTGTCCGTCAGCGTTTGCTTGATCTTGTCGAGCTGCGCGCTCAGCTGGTCAGGTGTGGCGAGCGGCGCCTGCTGGATCTGCGCGCTGCCCTGCGCATCTTGCGCGAACACGGGAGTAGCGCCAGCGATGGCGATAAGGAGAACCAGCAGGAAGCGAGACAGAATAGGCATGCGGGGCATGATCCGGGCCGACCCCTGAACCGGTCAATGAATAAATGTCGCGGAACGCCGCTCTTGACGGTTCGTTGATTCCCAGGCATTCACGCTGCCGTGATGACTTTGATCGACATGACGCACACCGTGCCGCCGTGGGACGGTAATGTGGCGAAAGCCCGCTTGCTGCAAACCGAACTCGCTGCACGGATACGGCTGGAGGATGATTACCCGCCGCTGCGACGCGTGGCCGGCATGGACGTGGGCTTTGAGGAGGGCGGTGCCGTGACGCGTGCCGCCGCGGTGTTGCTGGACGCGCGGACGCGTGAGCCCGTGGCGCAGGTGGTGGCACGGCAACCGACGCGGATGCCTTATATCCCGGGCCTGCTTTCCTTCCGTGAGTTGCCGGCGGTGTTGCAGGCACTGTCGGAGTTGCCGGAATCGCCGGATCTGGTGTTTGTCGACGGACACGGCATCGCGCATCCTCGGCGACTGGGTATTGCGGCGCACCTGGGCGTGGCCACCGGCTTGCCGACCATCGGCGTGGCGAAGTCGATCCTGGTGGGCACGCACGAGGAGGTCGGACCGCATCGTGGTGATCGCCAACCGCTGGAATACAAAGGTGAGGTGATCGGCTGTGTCCTGCGCAGCAAGGATGGCATCCGACCACTGATCGTTTCGCCGGGACATCGCGTGAGCATGGCGACCGCGCCGGAACTGGTGCTGGCGTTCGGCACAAAGTACCGGCTGCCCGAGCCAACACGACTGGCTGACCGACTGGCGTCGCGTCGCGATAGCAAGCGGCGCTGACGCTGGCTTCAGGTGGTTACGTCTGGCACCAACCGGTAGCCGAAGGCTGCAGCAAGGCGGGCCACGGCGGCGATGGCTTCAACGTTCTTTGTGGTGGATTCGGGGGATGACCCCATGCGCCAGCGCGAGCGTTCATGCGCAATGGGGCGCGAGCTGGCCAGGCCGTGCTGCTCCAGTTCGCGGAGGAAGCGATACACCGTGCCCAGGCTGGTGCGTGGCTCGATCCGTTGAGCCCGACACAGCAGTTCCACTGCATCGGGCTCATCGGTGGCTTCGTGAAGGGCCTGCCAGATGGCCAGGCGCGGCGGTGTGGCGCGCATGCCCACACGCGCCAGCAGCGGTTGGATGTCAGCTGGCGCGGTGGTCATGGCTTCAGACATCCTTTTTGCCCTTGATGATTTCATCCACGGCCCGCTTGATGATGTCGACGATGCGCTTCACCTCCTCGGTGTTCCACGGTCCGCCGTGCATGAACAAGGCGCGCTTGAGGTTGTGCATGGCTTCGCGCAGCGCCATCGGTGCAGCGGCGCGGGCGAACATCTTCGCGGTCTGCTCCATGCGCGACATCACTGCGTCCACCGCCTCCTTGTTCTCGGCCAGGAACGTTTTGCCTTCCTCAGTGATGGTGTAGAGCTTTTTGCCGTCGTCGCTCTGCACGCTGGCGTGGCCCAGCTCCTCCAGCAGGGTGAGGGTGGGATAGACCGCGCCAGGGCTGGGCGCATAGGCGCCATCGAACATCTCCTCGATGGTGCGGATCAGGTCGTAGCCGTGGCGCGGCTGTTCGGCGATCAGGGCGAGCAGGATGAGCTTGAGGTCGCCGTGGCCGAACATGCGGCCACCCCGGAAACGACCGCCCATGCCGCCCCAGCCGCCTTCACCCTCGTCGTCGCCGAAACCGCGACGACCGCGCCCGCGACCGATGCCCATGGCCTCGCGGGCCCAAGCTTCGCGGCCTTCGAAACCGTCGCGGCAATGACCGTGGCGGCCGTGGTGATGGTGGTGGTGTTCAAAGAAATGACGAAATCCCATGACTAACTCCGATATATCGTAAGTAACGGTCTTAAGATATATCGTAACTTTTGCGGATTGCAAGGGCCGTTGGGTAGGTTTCGGCCCTACCGGCCGAGAGGCGCTGGATTCCGGCCTGCGCCGGAATGACGGTCAAACGAGGCTGGGGATTGAAGACACTGCGCCGCTCGCACGTTGGATCGGGCCTTTTCTGGCGCCGTGCAGCGGAGCGTCCGACTTGGCGTCATCGAATACCCCATGACCGTCATTCCGGCGCAGGCCGGAATCCAGCGCCTCGATGCAGGATCAGGGCGCAGCAATCCATCGCCGCAGCCACGGAAACCTTGAAACACAGCCCGCGCGCCTTCACCCACAATGCATTCCCCGCGCGTTTTCCCCCAAGGACGATCCCATGCTGTTCCGCTGGTTCGAATCGCTGATCGACGCCTTCAAGGAGCCCGTCGATGGCATGCCGCCGCAGTCGGTGTGGCGGTTCTACGTGTTCTATCTGCGCCAGGTGTGGCCGGTGTTCGCGGCTGCGCTGGTGGTGGGCTTTGGCGTGGCGCTGGTGGAAGTGTCGCTGTTCGGCTTCATCGGCAGCATCGTGGACATGGCCAAGGGCGCGCCGGTGGCCGACTTCTTCCATCTGCACGGCAACGAGCTGCTGTGGATGGGCTTTGTGGCGCTGATCGCGCGCCCGGTGCTGATCGGCCTGCACGATCTGCTGGTGAACCAGGCCATCGTGCCCAACCTCACCAACCGCATCCGCTGGCAGAACCATCGCTACGTGATCCGGCAGAGCCTGGGCTTTTTTCAGAACGACTATGCCGGCCGCATCGCCAACCGCATCATGCAGACCTCCGGCGCACTGCGCGAATCAGCGGTGCAGATTGTCGACGCGATCTGGTACGTGGCGATCTATACCGGCAGCGCGATCATCATGTTCGCCAAGGCCGACTACTGGCTCGCTGTGCCGCTGATCGTGTGGCTGGTGGCCTACGTGGCCACGCTTCGCTATTTCGTGCCGCGCACCAAGGAGCGTTCCTGGCGCCAGTCGGAGGCGCGCTCGCGCCTGATGGGGCGCATCGTGGACGGTTACAGCAACATCCTCACGCTCAAGCTGTTCGCGCATACGCAGCGCGAAGAACAGTACGTGGCCGACGCCATGGGTGAGCAGATCAAGCGCATGCGGGCGATGACGCGTCTGACCACGGCGATGGATGCCACGATCACCACGCTCAACGGTTTCCTTATCGTGGGCACCTCGGCGCTGGCGCTGTGGCTATGGAGCCAGGGCAAGGTCACTGTGGGTGCCATCGCGTTGAGCACAGGCCTGGTGATCCGCATCAACAACATGTCCGGCTGGATCATGTGGGTGATCAACGGCATCTTCGAGAATATGGGTACCGTGCAGGACGGCATCGAGACCATTTCGAAGCCGCGTACCGTGCAGGATCGCGAAGGCGCCATGCCGCTGGAAGTCACCGAAGGTGGCGTGCGCTTCGAGGACATCCACTTCCATTACGGCAAGAAGGGCGGGGTGATTTCCGGCCTCGACCTGCATGTGCGTGGCGGCGAAAAGATCGGTGTGGTCGGCCCTTCCGGCGCGGGCAAGTCGACGCTGGTCAACGTGCTGCTCAGGCTCTATGACCTGGAAGGCGGCCGCATCCTCATTGACGGTCAGGACATCGCACACGTGGCACAAGAAACCTTGCGCGCGCAGATCGGCGTGGTCACGCAGGACACCTCGCTGCTGCATCGCTCCATTCGCGACAATCTGCTGTATGGCCGTCCAGATGCCAGCGAAGCGCAGGTGATCGAAGCCGTGCGACAGGCACGCGCGGACGAATTCATTCCTCAGCTGGTCGATGGTGAAGGGCGTGTGGGCTACGACGCCCACGTGGGCGAGCGCGGTGTGAAACTCAGTGGCGGCCAGCGCCAGCGCATCGCCATCGCGCGCGTGCTGCTGAAGGATGCGCCGATCCTCATTCTCGACGAGGCCACCTCGGCGCTGGATTCCGATGCTGAGGCTGCCATTCAAGACAGTCTTGATGTGCTGATGCGTGGCAAGACGGTAATCGCCATTGCCCATCGCCTTTCCACCATCGCGCGCATGGATCGCCTGGTGGTGATGGATAAGGGCCAGATCGTGGAAACCGGCACGCATGCGGAACTGATTGCGCGTGACGGTCTCTACGCCCGTCTCTGGCAGCGGCAGACGGGTGGTTTCGTGGCGGTGGAAGACGCGGCCGAGGACAGCGCGCTGGCCTAAGAGCCCGCTCAACACTCCCTCGTGCCCGCTCGTCATTCCGGCGTAGGCGGGAATCCAGTAACGGGGCGCTTGGCTATTGCCTAACGTCAAAGCATGTAGCTTCTCTACGAAAACCCAGTTGTACGGTTACTGGATTCCGGCCTGCGCCGGAATGACGTGAGGGAAATGAGTGCTCAAGCAAGATTTGGAACGAGGCATGTGCTTCGGCGCATCACGCAGCATTGCGTGCTGTCGCAACGCCCTCTGCTATGCGAATGAACGCCCTGCAGGGCCTTGAGGTTTATTTGTTCCACCTTTCACGAGTGGCGCGTCAGCATGATCCCTCACCGTCATCGGAGCAGCGATATGCCTACAGAGCGAGCCCAGGCACGTGCCCGCAAGGACAGGCGCGAAGGTAAGTCGGCCAGTACGCAGGCCGGCGAATTCGTACGCGAAGAGATCGAGCGCATTCGCCAAGGTAAGCATGGTGCCCGTTCACCGGAACAGGCCATAGCCATCGGGCTGTCGGAAGCACGGCGAGCTGGTATCGCCGTACCGGCGAAGAAGGGCGCTCACAGCGCCAAAAGCAGTCGCAAAAAGCCAGTGGCCAAGAAAACCTCTGCAAACAAGGCTGCAGCGGCCAAGCCCAGCCGCGCCACGCTGGATGCGTTGAAGCGTGAAGGCAGTGCGGCTGGGTCAAAAGCGGCCTTGTCCGAGCATGCCAAGGAAGCCGCTGCCAAACGTACGCCGGCCGAACGTTCTGCTGCAGCCAGAGAGGCGGCACGCACCAAGGAACCCGCCAAGCGCAAAGCCGCTGCGAAGAAGGCCGCGCGTACACGAGCCACGACTCGAACTGCTGGCGCGACCCGCGCTGCACGCACGCGCGCCATGCGCAGTCGCACGCGCTAGGGGCCTGTCAGCGGTCGAACACCAGCAAGGTGGAGGTGGCCGTACCGTACAGACGGCCTTCGGCGTCCAGCAGGCTGGCTTCGGCAAATGCCACCCGGCGGCCGATGCTGCGCACATGGCCTTCTGCACGGATACGCCCGGTATCGCGCGTCATTGCCTTGTGGAAGGCAACCTTCAGTTCCAGTGACGTATAGGCCTGTTGCGCGGTCAGCCGCGAATGCACGGCGCAGCCGCAAGCCGAGTCCAGCAAGGTAGCGAAATAGCCGCCGTGCACGACGCCCATCGGGTTGTAGGCATGCGGACCCGGCGTGCCCGCGAACACGGCGATGCCGTCGCCGACCTCGACCAGATCGAAATCCAGCGAATCGCCAATGCCGGGCCGTTGGCCAGAAGCCATGAAGGCGCGCAGTTGTTCCAGTCCGTTCAAGCCCTGGCCAATCTGGTTGATCATGCTCATGCAGCGGGCTCCAGGGCCAGGCGTTGTTTCAGCTGCCGGCGCGAGTCGGCAAGAATGGCGTCGGAGCGCTGTACGTCCGTTTCCACGCGGGCCAGCGACAGGGCGCCGACCAGCTCCGACACGGTGGAGTGGGCCAATGCCTGCGGATCGGGATAGTCCATCGCGGTGAACTTGCCGGCCAATGTCTCGGTGAGCCGTCGCGCACCTTCGGCAAAGAGTGTGCGAGCGTCTTCAGGGAGGCGCGGCAGATCGGACGCCAGCGCCGCCATCGGGCAGCCAGCGCCTCGTGCGTCGCGATGTTTGGTCGACAGGTAAAAGTCGATATAGGCGGACAAGCCATCAGCGGGGCTGCGGCCCTCCATCTCACGCTCAAGCCGCGCACGCGATTCCTCGAACATCTGCCCGATGGCGGCGGTGACCAGTTCGTCCTTCGATTTGAAGTGGGCGTAGAAACCGCCGTGGGTCAGGCCCGCCTCGGCCATCACGCCGGCTACGCCAATCCTGTCCGGGCCATCCTTACGGATGGCCTTGGCGGCGACTTCCAGCACTTTGCTGCGGGTTTTCTGTTTGTGTTCGGCGTCGTAACGCATGGCCGCTCCACGCAATTTGTATGACGTGAATCATACTATTGACACGGGACGCCGCAAGTGCCGTGAACGTAAGTCAGTTTATTCGTTCACAGAGGGGGCGCACCGTCGGGGCGTGGCGACGGCTCTGTCAGCGTCGGCTCGGTGACAATGACGGGTGCCGGTGCTGCAGATGCGGCCATCCCCCGGGACGGAAATGTCATGCTCGGCAGTACGTCATCACGTCGAATCAGGCCGTGATAGAGCGCTGCCCCCATGTGGCCCAGCACGGTGAAGAACAGCAAGTAGGCCAGATAGCGATGGGACTCCCGCAGCCACGCGAACGTTTCGCCGTTGGCGGAAAGAATCGGCGGTAGATGCAACGAACCGCCTAGCGAGATCGGATAGCCACCCGCCGACAGCATGGCCCAGCCCACCAGGGGCAAGGCGAGCATCAGCGCGTAGAGCAGCCAGTGCGATGCATGCGCGACGAACTTCATGAGTGCGGGCATATCCGCCGGCAGTGGCGGTGGCGGGAAACGCAGGCGGACACCGAGGCGGATCAGCGCCAGCACGAAAATAAGCGCACCCAGCGGCTTGTGGATGGCGAGCAGCCACGTATGTTTGCCGGACACGGTGGACACCATGCCCACGCCGATGAACAGCATGGCCAGGATGAGCACGGCCATGGTCCAGTGCAGCAGGCGCGCCAGCGGATGGAAAGCGTTGGGGGTGTTCATTACGGATGCTCCGAAGGCGTGCTTGCGTGCGCGGTGCCCGGAATATGGGCTTCCTCGCCCGTGCGGCGTAGATACGAATCCGCATAGGCGGACGAGCGCGCCGGTAGCAGTGGGTCGTCAGAGATCTTGATGCCCGACGGCAGGATGGTCGGGTCGTAGTTCACGTCGCGGCAGGGGCCGCTTTCCTGTGGTTGCTCGCTTTCGATCACCAGTGTTCCCGCGTCGATGACGCGACGGTCCGCGGGCCACACCTTGGTGGCATCGTTGGTCGGATCATCCGGGGCAGCCAGCGTCACGAGCAGTCGCCAGCGCTGCGGCCCTTGGGCCAATCGCCGCTCCAGGTCGCGGGCAAGGTAATCCTTGTCGCCCGCCTGCGGGCCGGTGCCTGCATCGTCCGTGGCTTCCGGCACCACCTTCCAGCGCACCGCGTGGCGCTTGCCCATGGCGTCGATGAAGTAGAAGGCGTTGAGTCCTTCGTAGGTTTCAGTCACGTAACTGGCTGAAGGCTTGGCCGTCTTCACCCAAGCGAGGAAAGCGCCAGCCTCGGGGTGCGCGGCAAAGAAGGCCCCCACGCGTTTAGGGTCGGGTTTGCCGGTGGCGGGGTCCGGCCGCGTCGCCACCAATTGCTCGTAAAAAGCCTCCGGCGTTGCCACGGGAAACACTGGCATGCTGTTCATGCCAGTGCGCCACTGCTCGCCGTTGGGCAAGCTAAAGCGCAAGGCGAAGCTGCGGATAGGAACGCTGCTGTCCGGCGCATACGGGTTGCCGCCGGGCAGGGCGAAGCGCCCAAGCACCGGTGTGCGCCCCTGCGCGAACACCTCGGCTTTGGAATAGGTGGCTGCTGTGCCGTTGCTTTCGAAGTAGCCCGCCACGCAGACACCCTTGGCATGGTTGCGCCGGTAGCCGGGATAGACGCCGCTGTTGTCCTGCAAGGCATTCACGATGCGGTGCGAGGTAAGGCGCTGGGGTGTGATCCAGCCGGCAACGTAGGCGAAGGCGGAGGCCAACGCCGCCACGGCGAGGGCGATCACCGCCCACCTCCAGGGCTGATGCGATGGTGACGGTCGGGACGGATCGGTCATGCGGCACTCCCTGGATAGCAGGTTGAATGTCCTGACTTCGTCCGGTGGCGGCCGATGGTTACCTCGGTGCTGCACATTGGGCTGCCGCCGGATGTCCTGCTCCGGCGCCGGATCTGACTATTGTCGGCCCGATGTCATGCTGCGCCATGTGAAGACAGGGCTCGCATCAAGCGGGCCCTGTTTTGTCACTTGGCTGACTGCTGGTTCCAGGTGGCGACCTTGGCCCGTGTCTCGTCGAGCATCCCGTCCAGCGCGTGGCGGTCGTAGACATGACCGCGCAGGATCACCGTGTCGATGTCCCGTGTGGCGTCGATGTCCTTCAAGGGATCGCGCTTGAGCAGCACCAGGTCCGCGGCATGGCCCGTGGCGATGGCGCCATACCGATCCAGCTTGCCGAACCACGCCGGGCCTGCACGCGTGGCGGATGACAGCGCCTGTGCCGGCGTCAAGCCGTTCTTTACGTACAGGCTCAGCTCGTCGTGCAGCCCAATGCCAGGGTAGTCAAAGGAGTTGAGGAAGCCGGCATCGGTGCCCGCCATGATGGTGACGCCGGCCTGCTGCAGCATGGGCAGCACCGCAGCCAGTTTGTCGTAGTGCGCGTGGCGGGCAGCGATCTGCTCTGGCGTTGCCTTGGCCGCGCGCTCGATGCGCCAGTCATAGGTCTTGCGCAGCTTCGGCCCGATATAGGCGAGGTAGGCGTCGTGGGCGTGGTCGTCGGCATCCAGGAAGTAGAGGACGCGACCGCCATTGAGCGTTGGCGTCACAAACACGCCCTTGTCCTTGAACATCCGGTACGCCTTCATCGCCGTCGCCTGATCGAAGCCGGCGTCGAGACGACGATTGGCTTCCGCGCGCGTGATGCGTCCTGCGCCGAAATCGGCGGCGATGGCGGCCTCATCCTTCACGCCCGCCTTGTACGCGTAGTCGATGTGTTCGATGGAGCTGATGCCGGCATCAACGGCCTGTTCCACCGTCAATGCCATAGGGATGTGGCCCGACGAACGGATACCGAAGCTCTTCGCTTCCGACACGGCATAAAGGAACAATTGCGGTTCGAGTGTGCTATCCGTGATCTTGACGAAGTCGACCTTGTCTTTCTTAAGCTTCACGAACGCGGCATCGACGTCCGCCTTGCTGCCGACTTCGATGGTGCCCTTCCATACCGGATGGATACCTTCGATTTTCGCGCCCGAGGTAAACAACTGCGGGCCGAACAACGAGCCGTTGGCGATCTCGCCACGCCAGGCGAGTACTTGATCGGGCAGGTCGCCGGAGCAGTCGCGAATGGTGGTGATGCCGTGCGCGATGTACAACGGAAGCAACGCCTTGTTCTCGTCGATGAGATCCGGGCCACCACCGAAATGCACATGCATGTCCCACAGGCCGGGGATCAGGTAGCGATGATCCCCGTCGACGGTCAGGCCTGCCTTCCATGCCTTGGCAATGTCGGCGTCGGGCCCGACGGCAACGATGTCGTTGCCGCGCAGGACCACCGCCTGGTCGTCGATCGTCCTTGCATGTTCGACGTCGACCACATGGGCATGACGGATGATCACGTCACCGATCGACGGTGCCGCAAAGGCAGGGGGTGCCAGGGCCATCGCGGAGGCGATGGCGACGGAGAGAAGCTTCTTCACGCGTGATGTTCCTCGTCGAGGGAAGGGGGCGTTGCCCGGTGCGTTCATCGATGTTAGAAGTCGGTCTTGTCATTTAGAAGCCAAATATTCAAATGGCTACCAGTGCAAAACCAAATAGGGCGTTGTTTGATCTGGACCTGCTGCGCGCCATCGTCACCGTGGCTGACTGCGGCAGCTTCACCACGGCCTCGGCGCATCTGCATTCCACACAATCCACGGTGAGCCAGAAGATCCGACGCCTGGAGGATATGGCTGGCCACCCCTTGCTGGTGCGTGGCAATCGCGATGTGCGGCCCACCGATCAGGGCGAGAAACTGCTCGCGTACGCACGGCGCATGCTGTCGCTCAACGACGAGATGCTGGACGCCCTGGCAGGCGCGGCCGTGGCGGTCACCGTGCGGTTGGGTGTGCCGGAGGATTTCGTCGTCGGTAGAACGCCGCAACTGCTCGCCTCGTTCAATCGTCGGCATCCCGACGTGAAACTGGAAGTGACTACCGGGCTCAGTCGTGATCTTGCACAGGGCTACGATCACGGTGAGCTCGATCTGGTCATCGTCAAGCAGCGGCGGAATAGCCGCGAGGCAGTAGCGCGCTGGCAGGAGAAGCTGGTGTGGATCGACAGCGCGAAGAACCCTGCCGTCGGCCAGGAACCGCTGCCGTTGGTGGCGTTTCCACCGCGCGGCCTCTATCGCGAAGAGATGATCAAGGCCGTGGAAGGGCGGGGAAGAAGCTGGCGCATCGCCTTCACCAGTTCCAGTCTGTTCGGCGTGCAATCCGCCGTGGCGGGAGGTCTTGGCGTGAGTCTGATTCCGGCACGCGCGGTCACCGCCGAGCACGTTGTGCTCACACGCCGGCAGGGGCTGCCTTCCATCGGAACCATGGATATCGCCTTGCTGCACCGACCCACGGCGGACCCGCTGGTCAAGGAACTCGCGGCGGAACTGGGGCGAATGCTGGAGCGGTATCGCGGTTAGCCCACGCGTTCCGCCTGACTACGGTGGAGCCGGGCACGTTTCATTCGATAGTGCGTGTCTAGCGCTGTGATATCGTCAGATCGAGTCACGCGCAGCAGCGCGTTTCACGAGCGTTCCCCTATGAAACTGCAACACCTGCGCAGCTTGGTCGCCGTATACGAATCCGGCAGCCTGCAACAGGCGACCAAGCGCCTGCACATCAGCCAGCCCGCATTGAGCCGCACCTTGCAGGCACTGGAAGAAGAGCTTGGCGTTGCGTTGCTTGTACGTTCCAGCCAGGGCGTGACGCTGACGCCGTTCGGCCTTCGTCTGATCGAACATGCGCGACACGTATTGGAAAGCGTGGGCCGCGCACAGCGCGATATCGAGGAAATGAAGGGTGATGCTGCGCGGCGTGTGTCCATCGGTATGACGGCGGTGGCTGCGTTGTCCATGTCGTTGGAGGATGCCTTTGTCGCGTTCCACGCGAAATTCCCGGAAACCCGGTTAAGCGTGCACGAGTTGCGTCCTTCCGCGATCACCGCGATGTTGCGCGAAGGTACGCTGGATTTCGCCTTGAGCACGCATCCCCCGGAAACCTCGAGCGGATTGGACGTCTCAACGGTTTGCCATATCCCGTTGCGGATCTCCGCGCGATGCGGTCACCCGCTGCAGAACGCCAAGCATCTGGCTGAGCTGCGCGACGCGCTGTGGGTGACATCGGCGTCTGGTTCGCAAACGGTTTTCCAGGAGTTTTTCCTGCAGAACGGACTGCAGCCACCCGAACGCGTCTTCGAGTGCTCGTCGCTCACCATGGCGCTGGATGCCATGGTGGGACTGGATGCGCTCGCCATGGGGCCGCAGATGAGCGAACGGATGTCCTCCTCGTTGCACAACCAGATTCGGCCATTGCAGATCGAAGAGACGCTGCCGGATCGTCCGCTGCTGATGATCAGCCTCAACCGCGAGCTACTTCCGGCATCCGCCGAGCTGATGTTCAAGCTGGCGTGGGAATCCTTGCAGCGCAGTCACCCGCCCGCCGCCTGAGTCAGGCGGAAGGGCGGGCCGTGCATGGGAGCGAATAATGCAGTGCGACGCCGTTTATGAGTTCGGCTGCATTGCACTCATGACAGCAAGCGTCATCGCTTCCACGCCGGTGCGGATGGTCGGCTCGGGCACCGGGGCGTACATCGGCGAGTGGTTGACCGGCAAGGTTTCGCCTTTCTTCTTCGCCTCGGCGACACGTTCGGGTTCGTAGGCACCCACGGCGAAATACAGCGATGGCACGCCCGCTTCGATGAACTCTGAATAGTCTTCGCTGCCCGACATCGGGCTGGGCATTTCGTGCGCCTTGTCGCCGAAGGCGGCCTTGAATGCCTTGGCCGTGCGCGCCGTCACTGCAGGGTCATTCACTACGGCGTCGTAGTTGACGCCGCTGTGCACGCTGACGTCGGGCGCGGGTGCTCCCGCCATTTGTGCGACGGCATTGGCGGTGCGCGTAATGCCCGCAAACAGCTTTTCGCGGACGGCGGGGTCGTAGCTGCGGATGGTGCCGCGCAAGAGGGCGGTGTCCGGGATGATGTTGCCGGCGCTGCCCGTCTGGATGGCACCCACCGTGATCACACCGAAGGCGGCCGGATCCTTCTCGCGGCTGATCACCGACTGCACGTCTTCGACAAAGCGTGCGGCCATCAGCACCGGGTCGATCGACTCCTGCGGCATTGAGCCGTGTGATCCCTTGCCGTGGAAGGTGACCAGCAGATCATTGGAGTTCGATGTCAGCACGCCGGGGCGGTAGTAGACGCCGAACGGCAGGGGGCCGTTGTGCAGCGCGAAGCCCACATCGGGTTTCGGGAATCGCGTGAACAGGCCATCGTTGAGCATGGCCTTGGCGCCGCTGGCACCGTCCACTGCGGCCTCTTCGGAGGGCTGGCCAATGAACATCAAGGTGCCGTGCCACTGGTCCTTCATGGCCAGCAACGCCTTCGCCGTGCCGACCCACGTCGCCATGTGGATGTCATGGCCGCACGCATGATCGACCGGCATGTCCTTGCCCTGCCAGAGCTGCTTAGCTTTGCTGGCATAGGGCAGGCCGGTCTTCTCTTCCAGCGGGAGTGCATCCAGCTCGGTGCGGACCAGCACGGTGGGGCCTGTGCCGTTCTTGTAGATCGCCACGATGCCAGTCTTGCCGACGTGCTCGGTCACGGTGAAACCCTGGGCACGCATCTGCTTGGCCAGCGCTGCCGCGGTGCGTGTTTCCTGGAAGCCGAGTTCGGGATGCTCGTGGATGTCCTTGTACAGCGCGTCGAGGTGCGGATAGTCCTTGTCCAGTTCGGTGTCGATGCTGGTCTTGGCGGCGACGGGATCAAAGGCGAGGCAGGTTGCTGGTGCGGCGATGGTGACGAGCATGCCGAGAGCGAAGGCTAGGCGGTTCTTGCGGATCACGAGGTTCTCCTCTGCAGCGTGTTCAGAATGAAAAGTACAGGGTAGACATCCATACCAGCGTGCCAGGGTGCTGCGGCACCAGTACCGGATGATCGGTATAGGAAAGTGAGTTGTTGAAGTAAAGGCCACGTATCACGTGGAACGCATAGCTCAGCGTGTAGGTCTGGCTGCTGTCGATGGGCTGCAGTCCCGTGGCATGGGCCAACGCCAGGCGTGTCCATGGGCTGATCCATTTGTACTGGTAGCCGAAGGTTGCCATGTCATACGGCCGGGCCTTGAAGGGGCCGATGCTATAGAGCGAGAACAGCACGTCCTTGTCGTACACGTTGCGGCTGGATGGGGCCTCGTCCAACTTGATGTCCGTATATAGGCCACGCACCGGATAGCTCGGATCAGGCTGTGTGTATTGCTGCGTGTACGCCAGGTAGACCATGTGGTTGCTGACGGTCGGGCGGCCCACTTTGTAGTTCATGTAATCACTGGTGTTGTACACACCACCAGCGCGAATCCAGCTGGAGAACTGATCCGGCTTGGGCATCACCCGATAACCCACTTCATCGATGTACAACACCTTGGCGCCGGGCACGGTAAGGCTGAGGCCGGTGGGATTCTGTTGCGAGTCGTACTGGAAGCCGCGAGGACTCGTGCTGCGCGCCATGCCAAAGTGGTTGTAGAAACGCTGGCTCGGCGAATAAAGCCGCAGGTCGAGCGCCGGCGTGGGCTTGAATCCACCTGTCACCACGCCAGCTTCGTACATCAGGCCGCTGGTCGGCCCTAGCGCTGATGCGGCGGTGCTGGTTCCTAGCACTGCGCCATAGAATTTCGCGCCGATGCTGTAGAAACCGTATTCCAGGCGCACACGGCTATTGGCGAATTCCTGTTCGATGGAAAGCTGGTTGACGAACGCGCCGCGCAAGCCGTTGCCGAGGTAGCTGTTCTGGTTCCACGTGACCTGCGCACCGAACTGCGCGTTCTGGCCGAAGATGCCCACGCGTGATAGGTCGTAGGTGATGGTGAAGTTGGTGTTGGCCTGGAAGGTCGGGCGCTGACCGCTGTAGGTCTGCGGCACGTCGCGATCGGCATGGTTGAGGTCATAGGACTCGGTGACCGAGCTGTAGTTCTGCACCAGCCAGCCACTGTCGATCATGGACTTGCGCAAGCCGCCCAAGTCGGGCGACAAGGTATCGCATGTCGTGATGATGGCGGTTTCCGATCCGCGCAGGCGGTACTTGTCGTACTTGGCGCAATCAGTGGTCTTGGCTGCCTGCGCAATGCTGTCGTCGGCATGGGCCAACGGTGCCCACGCGGACGCTGCGATGGTGGTGCCGAGCACGGGTATCGCCAAACGCAAAGCGAAGTGAACCGTCGCGCCTGGGCGCGATGCATGAGTCATCAATGTCTCCCCCTCAGAGTGGTGCTGCCTGCGCGTCCTGCTGGCGGCAGCGATCAGGTGGTTGCCCGACCACAGGCGTGAATCGACTAGCCGAGTGCGCCCGTTTTGCCTGGCGAACCCAGCGCGTTGGGAACCGTCGAAGTCAGCGCCGTAGTGGGTAGGTCAATGGATACCATCGCTCCCGGCAGGGCGCGTAGTTCCATTTATGGATGGCTATGCAAAAAAGTCATAGCCCGATGACGGCGGGGTGGCTTAGAGGGAGCGGGGAGGTCGTTGAAGCGGCACGCGAGAGCGGGTGCCGTGGTGCCCGTAAACGCAGCCTATTTGAAGAAGGTTGACGTGAAGATGACACCCAGCGCGTTCTGCGCGGCCTCTTCCGACAATTCCTTTGGGATGGTTTCGTTGAAGAAACGCATGCCGTCGATCAGCGCCATGGTGGTAAAGGCCAGATCCTTGGGCGGCGCGGGCGGCTTGGTGCCACGCATCTGGTAGAAGCGCGCGATGACGTCGGCGATGTCGTCGCGCTTTTCCAGGCAGTACGCATTGAGCCGTGCGCGGAACTTTGCGTCGCGCAGCGCGAGCAAACGCGCTTCAGCCCACAGGATGAAATTCTTCTCGTCGCGGTAGACGCGCAGGTAGTACTGCGTGATCTGTTCCTCAATGGCTTCCAGCGACTGCGGAGCATCCAGGATCTCGTGCAGGTCCTGGCGCACGCATTGGTGGTCCTGGCTCAGCAGCTCAATGAACAGCTCGGCCTTGCTCTTGAAGTTCGAATAGAACGCGCCGCGCGTGTAGCCCGCCTGCGCGGTGATGTCTTCCACGCTGGCTGCTGCAAAGCCTTTCTTGGCGATGACGAGCGCCGCCGCCTCCAGCAGGCGCTGGTGGGTCTGGTCGCGGCTTTCTTCGCGGGTGAGTCGTTTGCGGGCCATGCGCCATGGTAACACCTGTGCCGAAAGTCATCATCTGAATGCTTATTTGAATTCAGATACAACTGTGTATTAGAGTTCATTGGCGTATGAAGGGTGTTCCGGCGGAGCCGGTGCACCTGAATCCCCCATCCCCATCAGGAACGGCTCGTGAACCTTCCCGACTTCCCCGTGCGCGGTTTCGCGCGCAGATCTGCCGTGTGGCTTGGCATGGCGGCAGCACTTGTCCTGCTCTCTGGCTGCGGCCCATCCGCCCATGACGCCGAAACGGCGCGCCCCGTCATCGCCTTGCCCGCCCAGGCGGCGGATGGCGCCAACGTGCTGCGCTTTCCCGGCGACATCCACGCGCGCTACGAGATGCCGTTGTCCTTCCGCGTGCCCGGCCAACTGGTGTCCCGCGAGGCGCACCTGGGCGACACCGTAAAGAAAGGGCAGGTGCTTGCACGCCTCGATGACGCCGATGCCAGCAAGAACGAAGCCGCTGCACGTGCCGCCCTGGACGCCGCCGAGCACCGGCTGGTATTCGCCACCCAGCAACGCGACCGCGACGAAGCGCAGGCCAAGGAAAACCTGATCAGCCAACTGCAGCTGGAGCAGACGCGCGACGCCTATACCTCCGCGCTGGCTAATCAGGTGCAAGCCCGCCAGCAACTCGAACTGGCGCAGAACCAGCACCACTACACCAGCCTGATCGCCGATCGCGATGGCGCCATCACCAGCGAACAGGCGGAAGTCGGGCAAGTGCTGGCCGCGGGGCAGGCGGTGTTCGGCTTTGCCTGGTCGGGCGAGCGCGATGTGTACGTGGACGTGCCCGAAAGCCGCATTGGCGATGTCAAACAGGGTCAGTCGGCGAGCGTCGTTCTATCCCCGGCGGATGGCAAAGCGCTGACGGCACACGTACGTGATATCGCGCCGGCCGCTGATGCGGCCAGTCGCACCTACCGCGTCAAGCTGGGGCTGGACGATGTCGGGCCGCAGGTACACCTGGGCATGACGGCGGCGGTCGCGCTGCAGATCTCGGCACAGACGAACCCGTCGGTGCGCCTGCCGGCGACGGCGTTGTTCCATCAGGGCGAGCAACCGGCCGTGTGGGTGGTGCGTCCGTCGGATATGACGCTTGAGCTTCGTCCCGTGACCGTGTTGCGCTACGGCGAGCGCGACGTGCTGGTGAGCAATGGCATCAAGGCCGGTGAGCGCGTGGTGATGCAAGGCGTGCACACGGTCACTGCCGGCGAGAAGGTTGCGCCGATCGACCCGCCGCATCCCGAGGACCGACCGCTATGACGGCGCCGACTCCCCACGAGGAAGGCCGCTTCAATCTTTCGGCCTGGGCGTTGCGGCACCAGTCGCTGGTGTTCTTCGTCATGGTGATGGTGGCGGTGTTCGGCATGCTGTCGTACAGCCGGTTGTCGCAATCGGAAGATCCACCGTTCACCTTCAAGGTGATGGTGGTGCAGACGTTCTGGCCGGGTGCGGATGCCAAGCAAGTACAGGAGCAGGTCACCGACCGCATCTCGCGCAAGCTGCAGGAAACGCCATCGATCGACTTCCTGCGCAGTTACTCGCGTCCTGGCGAATCGCTGATCTTCTTCAATATCAAGGATTCCGCCCCGGCCTCCAGCGTGCCCGACACCTGGTATCAGGTGCGCAAGAAAGTGGGTGACATCGCCACGCAATTGCCGCCGGGTGTGCAGGGGCCGTTCTTCAACGACGAGTTCGGCGACGTTTACACCAACATCTATGCGTTGGAAGGCGATGGTTTCTCGCCCGCACAACTGCACGATTACGCCGATCAGTTGCGCGCCGAGTTGTTGCGCGTGCCGGGCGTGGGCAAGGTGGATTTCCTGGGCGACCAGAATCAGCGCATCATGATCGAGATCGCCAACGCGCGGCTGTCTCAGTTGGGCATCACGCCGCAACAGATCGCGCAGGCCATCAACGAGCAGAACGCCGTCGCGTCGGCCGGTGTCATCACCACCGGTGACGATCGTGTGTATGTGCGCCCCACCGGGCAGTTCAGCGACGTCGCCGCGCTTGAGAACACGCTGCTGCGCGTCAATGGCCAGAGCTTCCGCCTGGGTGACGTGGCCACCATCCGTCGTGGCTACGACGATCCGCCGACGCAACAGATGCGTTTCATGTCGCAGGACGTACTGGGCATTGGCATCACCATGCAGCCCGGCGGCGATGTGATCCATCTGGGCAAGGCCTTGGACAAGGCCACGGTCGATCTGCAGAAGCGCTTGCCTGCTGGCCTCAAGCTCAACGAAGTCACCAGCATGCCGCACGCGGTATCGCATTCGGTGGATGACTTTCTTGAGTCGGTCGCGGAAGCCGTGGCCATCGTGTTGCTGGTGAGTCTGCTCAGCCTGGGCTTGCGCACGGGCATGGTAGTGGTGATCTCTATTCCGTTCGTGCTGGCGGCCACGGCGCTTTGCATGGAGCTGCTTGGCATCGGTTTGCACAAGGTGTCGTTGGGCACCTTGGTGCTGGCGTTGGGTCTGCTGGTGGATGACGCGATCATCGCGGTGGAAATGATGTCGGTGAAGTTGGAGCAGGGCTGGAGCCGCCTGCGCGCCGCCGCGTTTGCCTACACCAGTACCGCGTTCCCTATGCTCACCGGCACACTGGTGACAGTGTCCGGCTTCCTGCCCATCGCGCTGGCGAAATCCGGTACGGGCGAATACACCCGCTCCATCTTCGAGGTGTCCGCCATCGCTTTGCTGGTGTCATGGCTAGCGGCAGTGATCGTGATTCCGTTGCTGGGCTATCACCTGTTGCCCGAGCACCACGCGCGACCGAAGCCGGGCGATGAATGGTGGGCGCGTTTCCTGCCTGTGCGCTGGCGCGATGCACGCCGCGCGAACGCGCTGACTGCTCCGGCGCACGGCGGCGATATCGACATCTATCAGACCGCGTTCTACCAGCGCTTCCGTCGCATGCTCGATGCCTGCCTGAAGCATCGCGTGCCGGTGTTGGTGGTGACGGTGGCCTTGTTTGTGGTGTCGATGGCCGGTTTCGGGTTGGTACCCAAGCAGTTCTTTCCGAGTTCGGATCGGCCGGAGTTGCTCGTCGATCTTCGTCTGCCCGAGGGGGCATCGTTCGAGGCCACGCTGGCCCAGGTCAAGCGCATGGAGAACGTACTGAAGGACCGCAAAGACGTCGCCAACTACGTCAGCTTTGTAGGCAGCGGCGCGCCACGTTTCTATCTTCCGCTGGACCAGCAGTTGGCCCAACCCAACTTCGCGCAGTTCGTGGTAACCGCCAAAGACGTGGAAAAGCGCGAGGCGCTGGCGGGCTACCTCGACGGCGTGCTGGCGCGTGATTTCAGTGCCGTGCGTACCCGCGTCAGCCGACTGGAAAATGGTCCGCCGGTGGGCTTCCCGGTGCAGTTCCGCGTCGATGGCGACGACATTGCGACGGTGCGTGGTATCGCCGAGAAAGTCGCTGCGGTGATGCGGGCCGACTCGCGCACGCGCAACGTACAGTTCGATTGGGATGAACCGGCCGAACGCTCGGTGCGTTTCGAGATTGACCAGGCCAGGGCTCGCCAGTTGGGTGTGAGCTCGCAGGATGTGGCCAATTTCCTGGCGATGTCGCTATCGGGGACCACGGTGACCCAGTACCGCGAGCGAGACAAGCTGATCGCGGTTGACCTGCGCGCGCCCAAGAACGAGCGCGTGCATCCGGACCAGATCGAGCAGCTCGCGCTGCCCACGGCCAACGGACAGGCCATTCCGCTCGCCCAGCTCGGCCATGTCCGCTACGGGCTGGAATATGGCGTGATCTGGGAACGCGATCGCCAGCCATCGATCAATGTGCAGGCAGACACACGCAACGGCGCGCAGGGCCTGGACGTCACCAACGCCATTGACGCCAAGCTGGGTGAGTTGCGCAGCCAGTTGCCCGTGGGCTATCGCATCGAAGTGGGTGGTTCGGTGGAGCAGAACGCCAAGGCGCAAGGCTCCATCAACGCACAGATGCCGCTGCTCGCCATTGCCGTGCTGACGTTGTTGATGATCCAGCTGCAGAGCATCGGCCGCACTTTCATGGTGGTACTCACCGCCCCACTGGGCTTGATCGGCGTGATCGTGTCGCTGCTCGTGTTTCGCCAGCCGTTCGGCTTCGTCGCGATGCTGGGCACCATCGCCATGTTCGGCATCATCATGCGTAATTCGGTGATCCTGGTGGACCAGATCGAGCAGGACATCCGCGATGGCCACTCGCGCTGGGAGGCTATTGTGGGAGCCACCGTGCGCCGCTTCCGGCCCATCACGCTCACGGCCGCTGCTGCCGTGCTCGCCCTGATTCCGCTATTGCGTAGCAACTTCTTCGGTCCGATGGCTACGTCGCTGATGGGCGGCATTACCGTAGCGACCGTACTCACTTTGTTCTATCTGCCGGCGTTGTATGCCGTGTGGTACCGCGTGCGTGCTGACGAAACGCCGAAGGAGATCGCCCCATGATGCGCTCTGTTCCTCTACGCATGGTGACGCTTGGTGTGACCATCGCATTGGCCGGCTGTTCGTTTGCACCGCCAGCGCGGCCGCCAAAGGCACCGGAACCGGCCAGCTACACCGCCACACCGACACCCCCCACCAGTGCGGAAGCCGGGGGCGTGGCGCAAAAGTTCAGCCTGGGTACGCGTGCGGTGCCCGAATGGTGGAAGGCTTACGGTTCGAGCGAACTGGATGCATTGGTCGATGAAGGCCTGCAGCACAGTCCTTCATTGGACGCCGCGCGTCACACACTGGAATCGGTACGACAGCAATATCGCGCCCAAGTGGGTGAGGCGCTGTGGCCTTCGCTCGACGCTGCCACCCAGGTGGGTCGCCAGCGTGCGCTGGGCTTGCCCAATTTTGGCCGACCTACCAACGTCTACGACGTCTACGCGGGGCAGTTGCAGCTGAGCTACGACTTCGATCTGTTCGGTGTTTCCCGCAACGAAGTGAAGCAGGCTGCCGCGCAGGTGGATGCGCAGTCCTATCAGTTCGATGCCGCCAAGCGGGCACTGGCCGCGAATATCGTGATCACCGCCGTGCGCGCGTCGGCATTGGCGGAGCAGGTGAGTGCTACCGAACGTCTCTCTGCGCTTGCGCGCGAACAGATGGAACTCGCAGGGAAGGCGCACAAACTCGGGGCGGTAGCGCAGGAAGACGTACTCGCCTCACAACGCAGCGCAGCCTCCATCGACGCCAGCCTGCCTGGTCTGCGCGCTCAGGCCCTGCACGAACGCCATGCACTCGCCGTACTGCTGGGGCGCACGCCGGATCAGGCACCCGCGCCGTTGTCACTGGCCAGCCTGACCTTGCCCGCCGATGTGCCGGTGCTCGTACCCTCTGAACTGCTGAGCCAGCGCCCGGACGTGTTGGCGGCAGAAGCGGCGGTACGCGCGGCGTCTGCACAGGTCGGTGTCGCCACCGGCAACATGTTTCCGCACTTCTCACTAACGGCGTCGCTGGGTACGGGCGCGTTCGACAGCGCGAAGCTGTTTACCGGTGCGGGCACGATCTGGGGAGCCACGGCGGGAATCACTCAACCGATCTTCCACGGCGGCGCCCTGCGGGCGCAGCGCAAGGCGGCCGTTGCGAGCTACGAGGCGTCCATTTCGCAGTATCGGCAAACCGTGCTCGGTGCGTTCCAGAACGTGGCCGACACGCTCACCGCACTCGATCAGGATGCGCTGGCGCTGCGCGCAGCGCAGAGCGGTGAAGTCTCCGCGCGTCAGTCGTTCGACGATGCGCAACGACGCTATCGGCTGGGTTCGGTGTCCTATCCAGCGACGCTTGCCAGCGAATCGGGTTGGCAGAATGCTCGGGTGCAGGCTATCCAGGCTACGGCAACGCGCCTGATCGATACGGCCGCGCTGTATCAAGCGATGGGCACGCCGAACGATGAAACGGCTGACGTACAGCGTGACGCTGCGCGATCGTCGGGTGCGCAGCCTTGAGTGGAAGTAGAGGGGGCCAGTCGCTCACGCGACCGGCCCGCTCAGGTCTTGCATCTGGACTCAGAACATCCAGGTCAGGCTCATGCGTGCGGATTGGTCTGTCGCCTGGTGGCCGAACTGGCCGCCGTAGGTGGCGTCGACCGTCACGCTGGGCGTGACCTGGAAGCTGATGCCGCCGCTGATCGCCGCTGCGTTCTTGGCCACTGGCACACCCGACACGGAGAACACGTTACCGCCGGCCGCGAAGCGTTCATTGGCCACAGGCGTCACGTCGCCGGATGCATGCTGCCAGCCGGCGCTTACGTTGGCGCGCAAGCCGCCGCGATCATCGAGCTGGAAACTGCCGCGCACACCGAGTGTGCTCACGGTGACGGCGCTGTCGTCGCTGGCGACATCCAGCGCAGCCACGTTCCCGTTCTCGTGGACCGCATCAGTGCTGACGCGGTCGTAGGCGATGTTGGCAAACGGCGCAATGGTGGAGCGGCCCAGTGCGAACTCGTAGCTCGCATCGGCAAACACCTGCGTAGTGTTGGCGTTATAGCGACTGTCCGCATGGCCGTTGACGTTGCCGAACGCCAATGTGCGGGAGGTGTTGACCTTCTGCCAGCCGTACACCGCGCCACCTTGCAGGCGGACGGCGCCCAGCATCGTGTCGCCGTACAGGCCCGCATAGGTGTCCAGGTGATGCGCGGAGGTATCGGGCGTTGCGCTGCGCGCGGTCCCCTGGCCAGAGCCCAGCACGGCACCTAGACGACTGTTGCCCATGACGCCGAGATCCGCACCGACCACGACACCGCTACCGTTGCTGTTCAGCGCGGTCGCATTGCCATCGCTATCGTGCGAACCCCAGTGGCCCCACGCCGACGTCCAGGCCGTGACGCCAGCATCGTTGCTCGCCGTCTGACTGGTCGCCTGGTTGGACACGCCCAGCAAATGAGCGCCAATCGCGTCGCGCACGTAGCGGTCGTTTTCAAGGATGGCCGTGCGTGTGCTCGCGTGGATGTCGCCCTGCAATTGCTCGAAAGCCTTCGCCGCCGTAGCGTTGTCCAGCGTGACGACCGCGTCATAGACGGGTTGGCCCGCGCCCAGCGATTCCGTGGCCGAGGCAACTCCCTTGGCGTTGGATGTTCCCGCGACGGAAGGGAAGCTGACGTTGTTGCGCACCAGGGTAAGGCCAACCTCGTTCTGCCCGTATTGCAGTGTGGGATTGACGAAGGCGAAGTTCGAGGACACGGTGGTGAACTGCCCCGTGATCGAACCGGTCGCCGTCAACAGCTCGTAGTTGCTATTGGCCTTCCAGTCCGAGGACGGCAGGATGAGCAGGGCACTACCGCCTAGCGACACGGCACCGTTGACGACCAGGCGACTGCCGGTGCCATCCGCAGCGGTGTCCACCTGGAACTGTCCGGTGCTGGTCTGGGTAAAGTTGCCATTGATGGTCAGCGTACCGATGGAGCCACCAGGGCGGACGATGCCGTTGTTCACGACGTTACCGTTGATCGTGCCGTGTCCGCGCAGCGTGCCCTGGTTACCTACATTGACCGCACCACCCAGCGAAGCTCCCGGCGTTGCTGCGTCACCCACTTCCAGCGTGCCAGCAGTGATCGACGTCACGCCTGTGAAGCTGTTCTGACCATTGAGCACCAGCATGCCGCTGCCGGACTTGGTGAAGTTGCCCGCACCGGAAAGCATGCCCGCGTAGATGCCGTCGCTTGCCTGATCGAACTCGAGGTTGCCGTTGTCGACGATGTTGCCTTGCAGACTGACAGTATTGCCCTTCAGCGTGCCTGCGTTGATCACCGTGCCGCCGGTGTAGGTGTTCGCGCCGGTAAGGCTTTCCGCGCCGCCCTGCAAAACCAGCCCGCCACTACCGCCGATCACACCGCCGAAGCTGCCGTTGGCCTGCGTCAGTGTGAGCGACTGCTGGCCGAGGCTGACATTACCGTTACCGTTGAGCGAGACGATGGACGCGCCGCTGGTGGTGCCGGAGATGTCGAAGCTGGCGTTGCCCGCCACGTTGACGCTCGACGACGGCGCGATGCTGCCATTGCCGGAGAGTGCTAGCGTGCCGGTGCTGATCGTGGTTGCTCCCGTATAGGCATTGGCGCCGCTCAGCGTGAGCGTGCCGCTGCCGGCCTGCGTCAGCGCACCAGCACCCGAGATCACGCGGGCGACGTTCACCGCGTTGCTACGGTTGAACACCAGCGAACCGTTGTTGGTGACATCGCCTGCGATCGCGCCGGTGGTGCCGCCGTTGCCGATCTGCAGCGTGCTGCCGCTGCCGATCGTGGTGGTGCCGGCATAGGTGTTGGTGCCGGTGAGGATCTCGGTGCCGCCCGCAAGGTTGAGCCCGCCTGCGCCGCCAATGACGCCGCTGAAGCTGCCCTTGGCCCCGGTCAGCGTGAGCGATTGTTGGCCCAGATTGACGTCGCCGCTGCCGTCCAGCGAAACGATGGATGCGCCGTTTGTCGTGCCGGAGATATCGAGCAGTGCGCTGCCCGTGACATTGATGTCCGACGAACTTGCCAGGCTGCCATGGCCCGAGAGCGCCAGCGTGCCGCCCGTGATCGAGGTGACGCCGCTGTAGGTGTTCACGCCAGTGAGCACTTGCGAGCCGTTCTGCATGATCAGGCCGCCAGTGCCGCCGATCACGCCGCCGAAGCTGCCGTTGCTTTGGGTAAGCGTGAGCGACCGTTGGCCCAGGTTGACGTTGCCATTCCCATCAAGGGACACGATGGACGCGCCATTCGTGGTGCTCGAGATGTCGAACGTTGCGTTGGCGGCAACGTTCACGTCCGAAGAGTGCGCGATGCTGCCAGTCCCCGACAACGCCAGGGTGCCACCGTTGATCGCAGTGATGCCGGTGTAGGTATTGGTTCCGCTGAGCGTTTCGGTGCCGTCCGTGAGTGTCAGGCCACCCGTGCCGCCGATCACACCGGCGAAGTTGCCGTTGCCTTGGGTGAGGGTCAGTGAGCGCTGGCCAAGCTGGACATTGCCGCTACCGCCCAGCGAGACGATAGATGCGCCATTAGTGGCGCCCGAGATGTCGAAGATCGCGTTGCCCGCCACATCCACGCTGGACGAGCCGGCGAGGCTGCCAGGGCCCAACAGTGCCAGCGTGCCCGCGCTGATGGTAGTGCTGCCGGTATACGTATTGGCATCCAGCAGGGTCAACGTACCTGCACCGCTCTTGGTGAGCGCGCCGCTGCCACCGATGGTGCCAAAGACCATGAGGTCAGCATCCGTTTGCAGCGTGCCATTGCCCGCCAGGTTCATCGATCGATTCGTGACAAACGCGGTCGTGTTCTCCAGCGTGCCGCCCTGGAACGTAATGTTGCCTGCGAGATCGCCCAGATTGGCGTTGCTGGAAATGGACAGCGTGCCGCCATTGATCGTCGTGCCGCCGGTATAGGTGTTGGCGCCACTTAGAACCAAGGTGCCCAGATCGGCCTTGGTCAGGCCATCGCTGCCGGCCACGATGTTGTCGATGCGCGCCGTCATGCTGGCGCCGGCACTGGATCCGTCGCCAACGCGGATCACCGGTGCGTTGCCGTTGCTGCCCACGAGCGTGAGCGTGTCGCCGTTCATCGTGTATCCATTCACTGCGAACTGCATGCCGGTGGCGCTGACGCTGCCTGCGCTACTGTCCACTGTCACCGTGCCTGCCGTGCCGCCAAAGAGGGCGAAGCCCGGCTGCGGCTGCATGGCGCCGTTCGGCAGGTTGGCAGTGACGGTGGTCCACATGGGCGAGGTAGCGGACCAGGTGCCGCTGCCACCGCCCATCTGCGTTGCCGACGCCTGGCCGTTGGCGTTCCACGCATTGAGCGTGAAACCGGTGCTATCGATCAGGTTGATCTGCTTCTGTGACGTGAGGTACTGCAACTGCAGCTGCTCGCCAGCGGGGACGGAGCCAAGCGTCAGGCCGCCATTCGCCGTGGTGAGCGTGCCGCTGTAGCCGAACAGGTTGTACAGGCCAGCACCCATGCCGCCGGCATTGGTGATGTTCAGCGTGGCGCCGTTCAAGCTGAGGTTGCCGCCGACGTGGATGCTGTCGCCGCTGCCGAGGGTCTGCTGAGTGGTGCCGGGAGCGCCAAACGAAAAGTTCAGCAGGCTGCCCTGCGCCGCGCTGAAATCGCCGTTGACGGTGAGCGTGCCGATGGAATCACCCGGCTCCACGATGCCGCCGGACAACAGGTCGACATTGCCGCCGATGGTGCCGTGACCGCGCAAGGTGGCGTTGGCATCCACCGTGACGTTGCCGCCCAGCGCTGCGCCATTGCCGGCAACGCTGCCGACCACCAATGTGCCCGACGACACGGTGGTGCTACCGCCGAAACCGCCACTGTTGCCGTCAAGCGTCAGCGTTCCACTGCCGGCTTGAGTCAGCGTGCCCGTACCGGAGATCACGCCGCTGAAATCCACCGCATCGCTGCGGTTGAACACCAGTGCGCCGTTGTTCGCCACATCGCCGGCGAGCGAACCGCTGGTGCCGCCGTTGCCGAGCGTCAGCGTGCCAGCGCTGCCAATGGTGGTGGTGCCCGTATAGGTGTTGTTTCCGGTGAGCGTTTCCGCACCCGCTTGCAAGGTGACACCACCTGAGCCGCTGATCACACCGCTGAAGCTGCCGCTGGCGGCGGTCAGCGCAAGCGACTGCTGGCCGAGAGTGATATTGCCGCTGCCATCGAGCGAGCTGATCGACGCACCGCTGGTCGTGGCCGAGATGTCGAGCGTGCCGCCGCTTGCCACGTTTACGTCGGACGAACTGGCGATGCTGCCGCTGCCCGACAAGGCCAGCGTGCCGCCATGGATCGCGGTGATGCCGGAGTAGGTGTTGACGCCGCTGAAGGTTTCCGTGCCGTTCTGCAGGGTCACGCCACCGCTGCCACTGATGGTGCCGCTGAAGTTGCTGTTGTTGTCGCCGCTGGCGTTGCTCAGCGTGAGCGTTCGCTGGCCAAGCACGACGCTGCCGTTGTCTGTCAACGACGTGATCGATGCGCCGGTGGTGGTGCCGGAGATGTCGAAGACGCTGTTGTATACGTCCACATAGGAGGAGTTGGCGATACTGCCACTGCCCGACAAGGCCAGCGTGCTTGGGCCGATCCAGGTGATTCCGGTGTAGGTATTGATGCCGGTCAGTGTCACCGTTCCTGTGCCTCCCACACTCAGTAGGCCGGCACCGGAGACAATGCCGCCATAGGTGTAGTTGCTGGCGAGACGGAACCCGAATGTGCCGTCGTTCGCCACGTCGCTCATGATCGAACCGGTCTGCGCGTTGTTGCCCACCACCAGAGCGCCCCCGGCAGCAATTGTGGTCAGGCCGGTATAGGTGTTGTTTCCTGCGAGGTACATGGCGCCATTGAGCACGGTGAGGCCGCCTGTGCCGCTGATCACGCCGTTGAAGAGGTTGCTGCTGCCTTCGGCATCCACCGTAAGCGTTTGCTGGCCGAGGTTGATGTTTCCGTAACCGGCGAACGTGCCGGTCGTTGCACCCGAGGTGGTGCCTGAAATGTCGAAGGTCGCGCCGCTTCCGACGTTGAAGTAAGACGAGTTGGCGATGCTGCCGCTGCCCGTCAAGGCTAGCGTGCCCGCGTTGATCGAGGTCATTCCGCTGTAGGTGTTGTTGCCCGTCAGCGTCAGGATGCCCGTGCCTTGCTGTATCAGCGAGCCGTTGCCTGAGATCGCGCTGGCATAGCTCACGTTGTCGCTGTGATTGAAGATCAGGCCCGTGCTATTGGTCACGTTGCCGGTGAGCGTGCCAGTGGTGCCGCCGCTGCCTACCTGCAAGGTGCCGCCGTTGATGGTCGTGCCGCCAGCGCCGAGGGCGTTCATCGTGCCGGTGAGTACGGTGTTTCCAGCGGCATTCAATGTGACGGCATTGCCGCTGACACCACCTTCGATCGTCAGCGCACCAGCGGAACTCAGCGCCACCGTGCCGGTTCCGTCCCCCACTGAACTGGACGTCTGGATGTCCAGTGTGCCGCTCGTGGTGCTTAGGCTTGTGCCACCCGAACTGCCGTTGACGAGACCGATGACCGACAGCGCGCTGCCGTTGGTCAGGCTGAAGCCGTTGGCGACAATATTGCTCAGTTGATTGATGCGGTTGTTGCTGGACGTCAGCGTCATCGCGCCGGTGGATGTGCCGGACAGACCTGCGGCCAGGATGGAGCCCGTTCCTGTCTGCACGATATTGCCGCCCGAGCCCAGCATCAGGTTGCCGCTGGCGTTGATGGCGCCGAGCGTCAGGTTGCCCGCGTTGTAGAGGGATACGGTGCTGCCCGTGGCCGTGAGTGCGCCAGTGAAGTTGTTGCCTGTATTTGCCAGTGCGATAGCGCTACCGCTGTTGAGCGTGATCGATCCCGCGCTGGCGGCTTGCGTGATCGCAGTGCTGGCGGATTGCGATATACCGTTGCCTGATAGCGATAGGGAACCGTTGCCTACCGTCACATTGCCGAGTGTCAGCGGTCCGCCATTGGTCAGCATCACGTTGTTGGTGCCGGTGTTGCTTAGGCTCACCGCGCCCATGAACTGGTTGTATGTGTTGTTTAACGTGATCGCAGCGTTTCCAGCACTGAAGGACGACGCGCCCGAAACGGTAAAGGCTTGGGATTGGGCAAGGGCACCGTTGAGCGTGGTGATCGACAGCGGGCCCGAGATAAAGAGCGCATTAGCTGCAGTGAAACTTCCGCTGTTCGTGGAAAGACTGGTCAGTCCGCTGATCGCGCCACCGAAGCTGACTGCTCCACCGGTGTTCGCGTTCAGTGCGTAATTGCCGTTGACTGTCGAGCTAAAATTGATCGCGCCATTGCCGGCGCTCGTGGCTGTCACGTTGCCCTGCAGCGTCACACCATTGCTGTAGGTCTGCGCGCCCGTCGTGGTGACGTTGCCTGCCAGGGTGATGCCTCCGTTGCCGCTGACAAGCAGGCTATTGAGCGGCGCCAAGTTGCCCACCGCGCCTCCCAGGGCTACGGTGCCTCCGGCATGAATGGTTAGCCCATAGGCGCCATCCACGCTGGAGGAAAGGGTGACGTTCCCACTGCCGCTGCTGCTGAGCGTTGTGTTGTTGTCGAGTGCCACCGCAGCGTTGTACGTCTGCGCACCCGAGGTGGAGACACTGCCGCCCAGCGTGGCGCCCGTGGTTGCGGTGACGCTCAGCGAGGTCAGCGCGTTGCTGCTGCCAATGGTTCCACCAAGGGTGGTCATCGGCGCGGTGATCGCGAGGCTGTAGCCGCCATCAAGCGGGGATCGCATGGTGATCGAGCTGGCGCTGGTCAGGCTGAGGTTATTGCCCAGCATCACCTGACCCACGCCATAGGTTTGATTACCGATGCTGGTGCTGACGTTGGCGTTGAGCGTGAGAATGCCGGGCCCTTCGGCATTGAAGTTTCCGCTGGTGCCGTTGATGGGTGAAGCCACCAGCAGGTTGGCGCCAGCGTCCACCTGCAGGTTGCCACCGCCATTGGCGCCCAGGGTGAGGGCGTGACTGAGCACGAAGCTCTGGGTGGCTTCCAGCGTGCCGCCCTGATCAAGGGTGACCGCGCCAAGCGTGCTGCCGAGCGCACCATCGCTCGACACCGCCAGTGTTCCCAGTTTGATGGTCCACGGCGTCAGGGCTCCGGTGGTGCCGCTCAAGGTCCACACGCCGGTGCCGTTGACCAGATAGTTGGTGAAGCCGTAGTACTGCGTGGAGCCGCTGTAGGACGCGGGTAGCCCAGGGGCAATCGCTGAGGCGTTGAATGTGCCATTCGCGACGCCACCCAATACGAGTGTGTCGCCGCCATTGAGCGTACCGCTGGTGCTGATCACATTGCCGGTGAACGTGTAGCCGTTCTGCAGGGTCAGCGTATTGCCGCCGCCGGACAGATCTACCGCATCGGCCTGCGCACCCGTGCCGCCGCTGGCTTTGCCGCCCCGGATGGTGTTGCTGTTGGTGATTGACGAACCACCCGTGGTAACGACGCCAACGCCACCATTGCCCACCGTGCCTCCGGTGCCCCCGTTGCCGCCATTGATGACGCCGCTGTTTGTCAGGCTGAAACCGTTGCCACTGACACCCGCGCCGCCTGCACCACCACGAGCGACGCCATAGCCGCCTGTGCTGGTGCCGCCGTTGCCGCCAACGCCACCGTTAATGGTGCCACCGTTGTTCAGGCTGGAGCCGCTGCCGCTGATGTTGACACCGGTGCCGCCACTGCCGCCGCCACCGCCGGCGTAATAGGCGCCGCCACCCGCGCCACCGGCGCCGCCGCTGATATTGCCCGCGTTGGTCAGGCTGGTATTGACGTTGCTCACGTTGAAGCCGGTGCCGCCAGCGCCGCCAGCACCGCCGCCCGACGGGTTCATCCCACCGGACGCGCCGGTACCGCCTGCACCGCCATTGGACGAAGCGCCACTGGCGACGCACAGCGTTGCGTTGTTGACGCTGCTGCCGTAGCCAGCGGTGCCTGGGGCGCCGGTGCCACCGGTGGTTCCGGTGGCGTTGATCAGTGTCGCGCCTGTC
>NZ_JAELTQ010000289.1 GCF_016428905.1 Dyella sp. ASV24
CGCTTCCTCGATCTTGGTGCCGGCCCGGGCTATCTGCTTGATCAGCTCGCGGCGACTTTTCCCCAGCACGATGACACGTTCCACGCCGTCGAACTGTTTCCGCCCGAGCAGCACAGCCGACACAAGAACTATGTGGTTGGCGATGTCGGCGCACTCTCCGGTACCTTCGATGCCGGTGTCTGCATCGAGGTGATTGAACACCTTACTCCGCGCATGCTGGGCAAGCTCGCCGAAGGCCTGGCAACGGTCGCCGCCCCCGACTCCACTTGGCTATTCAATACCGGTTTGCCGCATTACGTCCGGCACGAGGATCCGGGCTATCTTGATCCTCGTAAGCGCGGACATATCGTCTCTTATGGCCTCACCGGCTTGCGCCACATTTTCGAGCCACTCGGCTTCGCTATTGTCCCGCTGCCAGGAAAATCATTCGCCTTCCTGGCAGAGTTTCGGCCCTCACAGAGCCAGCAGCA
>NZ_JAELTQ010000291.1 GCF_016428905.1 Dyella sp. ASV24
GTTTCGGGTCGTCGGTGCTGAATCTTACTGGTCGCTGCTCAACGTTCATCTTGGTTTCTTTTTTTCCCTTGCCCCTTTGATTCTATGCTGTGAAACCCCGTGCGCTTTTGGTCCGTTGGCTTTCCTGCGTATCGATTGAGTGCTTCTTGCGTCATATACTCTGCCTCTCGCGCGCAGATTCACACCAGCTGCCCGCGCCCAATTTTATTCCGTCGCCTCTCAAACACTGCCTTTCAAGCTCGCAGTTGCGGCGCTGACGCACAGCTTCTCACAAAATGGGTCTTTTGTAAGTCCGCACTTTGTCATCTCTTAGCTAAGTCCGTCTGCTAACAGACTTGTTACCTGCAGAGCTCTCGGAACAGCCTTGGAGTGGCCCGAAGCTAAGAAACGTGCGGGCCAAGTGCGCGAATGGGGTATCAAGGTGAGTGTCTAAAGAACAGTAAACTAAAATAGTACCATTG
>NZ_JAELTQ010000292.1 GCF_016428905.1 Dyella sp. ASV24
TGATAATATTGGCTCGATGGGTCAGGACGGCAGGAATCAAACAATTACGCGGTCTGCCCAGGGCGCTGGACGCCGCCCGACACACACAGTCTTCTTCGGGGTCCAGGTTAGAAGACCGTGCGGGCGGCAGTCCGAAGAGACAACGCAAAGCGAAGCGTAGTCGCGGCCCCAAAGTTGTC
The DNA here is from genome assembly GCF_016428905.1 of Dyella sp. ASV24. Lineage (GTDB taxonomy): Bacteria > Pseudomonadota > Gammaproteobacteria > Xanthomonadales > Rhodanobacteraceae > Dyella. The sequence goes on from NZ_JAELTQ010000292.1 coordinate 180, forward strand.
ACCCGCAACGCCTGCACGGAGTGCCGTAAGAAACGTGCCAAGGGAAGTACACGCATAGTCATGTTGTCGTCGTTGCTCTGTCGCTGACCTTCCCGCAGTGTGATGGCCAGCAACCCTGCAGCCGCTGCAAGGCTCGGAATGCAGAGTGCTTGTACAGAATACCTGCACATCGATCCAAGCAGCAGCTTCGTAACACGCTAGAGGATTTGCGAAGCCGTCAAAATTCTGCGGACGCTATTTTCGCAGCACTGGCTCAGCATAATCTCTCCACGACAACATTG
>NZ_JAELTQ010000293.1 GCF_016428905.1 Dyella sp. ASV24
CCGGTGGCGCCAGCCTGGGCGACATGTCGCTCACCGGCATCATCCTCACCCCGCCGTTGCACATGGCCCTGCTGCGCGACAAAGGCGGCGACCACGACGTGCGCGTGCGCGAAGGCGAGACCCTGCCCGATGGCAGCTGGCGTCTGGTCGAGCTCAAGCCGCGCGCGGCCGTGTTCGAATCCGGCAGCGGCCGCACCGAGCTGCAACTGCCCGCCGGTGCGCCCATCGACATGCCCAAGCCGGACAGCAACACGCCCTCGCCGCCGCCCGCCCCCGGCGCGGCCATGGTGACACCGGCGCCGGTGCCGCAGAACGGCCCCATGCTCAACGCCACCAACACGCCCAACCCCGCCTTGCAGTCCCCCAACGGGGCCGACACGCAAGCCGACCGCATCCGCCAGCTGCGCGAAGCCATCCAGAAGCGCCGTGCCCAACAGCAGGCCGCGACACCCGAGGG
>NZ_JAELTQ010000294.1 GCF_016428905.1 Dyella sp. ASV24
GGATAAGGCAAGTTGTATGTATAGATGCGGTGGCGTCTTGGCTCACAAGATTGTTGGAGCTTCTGTTCGGTAGCGTCGTGGACGTGGAGAGTGCAAGGGGGCAAGGCAGAAATACGTGACAACTGTGCTGCGAGGCGTGCCCCCGTCCTGGTTACGAGCTGACGCCGCGCCCCTCTCTCCTGTCCTTGGAACTTGGAAACCATCAAGCGCAAACAGGGCCCGACTTGTACCCGGCGCTGTTTTGAACCTGCGCCGGCCCACTCTCCTGAGCCCAACTCGCCCACCTGGGTACACCGTCCCCCTGTTGTTCTCCCAACTGGAGCTTTGATGAAGCCTGTCGTGTCGACAAAGGGACGATGCTGAAGACTCACCCAGGCTTCATAGCACGTGATGGAGGTGTGATCACTTCGAATGTACCTAACAAACGTTTATTCCAGGCACATATTGTGT
>NZ_JAELTQ010000295.1 GCF_016428905.1 Dyella sp. ASV24
TGCATTGATGACCATGTAGTTTTTTGACGGCATATGGCACGCCACGCACTGCGAGCCCGCACTGCCCTCCTTGTGCATATAGTGAGCCGCTGTGTCGTAGACGGCGGGCGTGTGGCAGCTCTCGCACAGTGCATTGCCCTGGGCTCGGGTCTTGCCCGTATGCGGATCATGGCAATCGCTGCAAGTCACACCCTTGGCGTACATGCGGCTCTGCAGGAACGAGGCATACACGTAGACCTCGTCGAGCTGCTGGCCATCCGCGTGATAACGCCCTTCGGTGAGCAGCACCGGATCGTGCGTATCCATCAGCCGACCGGTAGGAGCCGTATCCTTGGCGATAATACTGCGGCGCGAATGGCAGACCGCGCAGGTTTCCACTTCGCGATGCGAGGCCAGCGGCGTGCTGCGCACCGGGTTGCCGGTCGCGGGATTGGGAATCCAATGCATGT
>NZ_JAELTQ010000296.1 GCF_016428905.1 Dyella sp. ASV24
GGAACGGGAAGCGAGCAAGCCTACAAGGATGTCAAACGTCTCGCTGTCAGGGGTGACCCGGCGGCGCAGCATGTCAGCGTAGACATCCAGGGCTTTGGAGACGACCTCAATCTTCTTGACGGGGATGTGAATGGCAGCAAGAAGCAGCGCATTGTAAGTACCAGCGATGGGCTTGACACCGGTGGCCAGCATGGCCTCAAAGACGGCGGGGATCTCGGCATATCGGCCAGCAGTGGAAAGCTTCAGTAGGTGATCAGCGTACGACTGCGATTGGGGGTCGATAGGCAAGGCAGTACGCGAGATGTGAGCTGGACTGGCAGCACGAGAAGGAACTGCAGCCGCATCTCCCACAACGCCATCCTCCTGGAGCTTGCGGGCCTCAATCTCCTTTTCCAGAGCAGCGTCAATGTGAGCGAGAGCAGCAGCCTCTTCGGGGGTCATGGGC
>NZ_JAELTQ010000029.1 GCF_016428905.1 Dyella sp. ASV24
CCGTCGTCGGCGCTCTCTATGCGCCGACGTGAAGTGCTTCCTCTCAACAACGAAGCACCGCCCAAGAAGTCGTCATCCGCAAGCGATGATTTGACCGGTCGTCGATGATGCATCGCCACAACGAATGACTTCACGCAGCAGTCACAACTTCAACGTGTCACGCAATGCAAATTGCAAAGTGCATCACAGATATTTTCGACACTTCAAAAGTGCCTATTTTCAGGCACTTTTTGCACACCCACGACAGCAATGAACGAGCCTTGCATTAGACCGTCGTGATGACGATTTTCACGCTCGTGCTTTTTTACGAGCACCCTTTCGCGCGAGATCACGTCCGGCACTGAAAGCGCGGACAGATTCTCTTTGTTCTCAATGCCTCGCGCCGGTTTGATCGATGCAACGCTATCTGTCGCGTTCCTTACATCGAGCGACGCACTTTTTTTCGATTTGCAAGTGCATGACGTATGGGTTACCAAACGCTGCAGAGTGCTTGGGGGCACCGCCTTTTCGAGCACTCGTGATCGAGACGTGATCGCTTCACCTTCTAACGTCCGGAAGGGGCAATGAAACCGCAAGAGATTCGCTGCAACCGCGAGGTTGCTGGCGTGTAGGTGAGTTGTTGTCTGTCATCGGCCGACGGAATCCTCCGCGGTCGAAAACCAATGACCAATTGCGTTCCAGGGAGAATTTCAATGCGTGCACAAACCAAGATCGCTCTTCTCGCCGGCCTGATCGCCGCCGCTTGTATTCCCGCTGTCGTATCCGCCCAGACCGCCAACCGGTTCGGCACGCTGGAAGAACAGGCCCAGGCCAGCTGGCGCGAGAGCATGGCGCACATCGCCACGCCTTCGGAAGGCTGCTTTGAAGCCACGTATCCCAGCGTTATCTGGCATCAGTCCGCCTGTCACGAAGTGACGCCGCGTGTTGCGCCGGTGCCGCGTTTCAAGCTGTTCAACAACGGTGCCGCGCAGACCGCGGGCAACGGCAACGACTACACCATCCAGACCGCCAGCCTGATCACGCAGGCCGTGGGCAGCTTCCCGTCGGTGACCGGCGTGACGTCGGAGACCGGCGTGGGCGTGGCCGCGTATGGCGGCGGCGGCATTCTTGGCGCGAACGAATATTCGCTGCAGATCAACTCCAGCTTCGACGACACCACCTCGGCCTGTAAGGGCCACTCCGGTTGTACCGTGTGGCAGCAGTTCGTCTATGCACCGGACTATGAGGTGCAGGGTTCGGCGGCTGTGTTCATGCAGTACTGGCTGATCGGCTACGGCAGCTCGCGCTGCCCGAGCGGCTTCGGCAGCGACGGTTCCGGCGACTGCTACAAGAACAGCGCCGCCGCCACCGCGCCGGACGTACCGGCCACGCAGCTGGGCAACGTCAAGCTGACCGGCAGCGTCACCGCGGGCGGCAAGGACACGGTGGTGTTTACCAACGGCACCACGGCTTACAGCTCCAGCGGTGCTGACAGCGTGCTGTATCTGGCCCAGGTGTGGAAGGTGGGCGAGTTCAACGTGGTCGGCAATGCCGGCGGTTCAGAAGCGCAGTTCAACAGCGGCTCGTCCATCACGGTCAAGCTCGCCGTGACCGACGGCTCCACCGCCGTGCCGTCGTGCGTGGCCAACTCCGGCAGCACCGGCGAAAGCAACAACCTCAACCTGGGCAGCTGCACCGCTTCGGGCGGCAGCACCCCGTCGATCCAGTTCACCGAATCGAACTGATCGCGATATAAAAAAGAGCCCGGGAGAACCCGGGCTCTTTTCTTTGCTTCCCTGACAGCCGATTACTTTTTCTTCTTCGGCATGTACAGATCGGTGATGGTGCCTTCATAGACTTCCGCAGCCATGCCCACCGATTCACCCAGCGTGGGATGCGGATGGATGGTGAGGCCGATGTCGGACGCTTCCGAGCCCATCTCGATCGCCAGGCAGATCTCGCTGATCAGGTCTCCCGCATGCGGGCCGACGATGGCGCCACCGACGATGCGATGGGTTTCCTCATCGAAAATCAGCTTGGTGAAGCCTTCGGTGCGGTCGATGCCGATGGCGCGGCCGCTGGCCACCCACGGGAACTTGCCCACGCCGACCTTGAGGCCCTTCTCCTTGGCCTCGCGCTCGGTCACACCCACCCATGCCACTTCCGGATCGGTGAAGGCGACGGACGGAATCACGCGTGCGTCGAAATAGCTCTTCATGCCAGCAACAACTTCTGCCGCCACGCGTGCTTCATGCGTGGCCTTGTGCGCCAGCATGGGCTGCCCCACCAGGTCGCCGATGGCATAAATGTGCTGCACGTTGGTGCGCATCTGCGTATCGACGTTGATGAAGCCACGCTCCGTGACGGCCACGCCGGCCTTGTCCGCGCCAATCTTGTTGCCGTTGGGCGAGCGCCCCACAGCGACCAGCACGCGGTCAAACAGCGTGGTCTCGGGAATGCTCTCGCCTTCGTAGCTGACCTCGATGCCCTTCTTGGTGGCCTTGGCGTCCACCACCTTGGTCTTGAGATGCACGCCCTTGAGCTTTTTGCTGAGGCGCTGCGCCAGCGGCTTGATGAGGTCGGCATCGGCGCCCGGGATGATCTGGTCCATGAACTCGACCACGGTCACTTCGCTGCCTAGCGCAGAGTACACGGTGGCCATTTCCAGGCCGATGATGCCACCGCCGACGACCAGCAGCTTCTTGGGTACTTCCTTCAGCTCAAGCGCGCCGGTGGAATCCATGATGCGCTCGTCGTCCCACGGGAAGGCAGGCAGCTTCACTGACTGCGAACCCGCCGCGATGATGGCGTTCTCGAAGCGGATGAGCTTGGTGCCCTCGGCCGTCTGGACTTCCATTTCATTCGGCGAAATGAAAGTGCCCACGCCCTGCACGGTGCGCACCTTGCGCTGCTTGGCCATGCTGGACAGGCCACCGGTGAGCTTGCCGACCACCTTGGTCTTGAAGTCGCGCAGTTTGTCGATATCGATTTTCGGCGCGCCAAAGCTCACGCCATGCGCGGCCATCGCCTCGGCCTCGTCGATCACGGCAGCCGCGTGCAGCAGCGCCTTGGACGGAATGCAGCCCACGTTGAGGCATACACCGCCCAGCGAGGCGTAGCGCTCGACCAGCACGGTATCCACGTCGAGGTCAGCAGCGCGGAACGCGGCGGTGTAGCCGCCAGGACCGGAGCCGAGCACCACGAGCCTGCATTCGATATCGGGGGTGCGACCGGACGTACCAGCCGCCTTCGGTGCCGGTGTAGCCGCAGGTGCTGCGGCCGGAGCAGGCGCGGGAGCGGCCGGCGCGGCCTTAGGAGCATCAGCCTTCGGCGCAGGAGTCTCGGCAGCACCAGAAGTTTCCAGCACGGCAATGAGCGCGCCTTCCGACACCTCGTCACCCACCTTGACCTTCAATTCCTTGATCACACCGGCGGCGCTCGACGGAATTTCCATCGTGGCCTTGTCCGATTCCAGCGTGATCAGGCTTTGTTCCTTGGCGACGGTGTCGCCGACCTTCACCAGTACCTCGATCACCGGCACGTTGTCGTGACCGCCGATGTCGGGGACTTTGATTTCGATGGTGCTTGCCATGGGGAATCCTTGGATTTCTTGTTCGCTACGCAGTGGGGACCGGCGCAAGATTGGCCCCTCACCCCAACCCTCTCCCCGAAGGGGAGAGGGAGCAACGCTCGGGCTTCAGAGCAAGAGGCGGCGAATATCGCCGAGCTGCTGTGCGAGATAGGAAGCGAAGCGCGCGGCGAGCGCGCCGTCGATCACGCGGTGGTCGTAGCTGAGCGACAGCGGCAGGATCAGGCGCGGCGCGAATTCCTTGCCGTTCCACACCGGCTTGGTGGCTGCCTTGGACACGCCAAGGATGGCCACTTCCGGTGCATTGACGATCGGCGTGAACGCCGTGCCGCCGATACCGCCGAGCGAGGAGATGGAGAAGCAGCCGCCCGACATTTCCTTGGGGCCAAGCTTCTTGTCGCGTGCCTTCTTGGAGATCTCGCTCAGTTCCGTGGCGAGCTCCAGCAGACCCTTCTTGTCGCAATCGCGGATCACCGGCACCACCAGGCCATCGGGCGTATCCACCGCGATGCCGATGTGGAAGTACTTCTTGAGGATCAGCTTCTCGCCGGTTTCGTCCAGCGAGGAGTTGAACTGCGGGAACTTCTTCAGCGCTGCGACCACTGCCTTGATCTGGAATACCAGCGGGGTGATCTTGAGATCTTTGTTCTCTTCGCCGAGCTTTTTGCGGAAAGCTTCCAGCTCGGTGATATCGGCATCTTCGTGCTGGGTGATATGAGGGATCATCGCCCAGTTGCGCGCCAGATTCGCACCGGAGATCTTCTGGATGCGCGACAGCGGCTTCTCTTCGATCTCGCCGAACTTGCTGAAGTCCACCTTCGGCCACGGCAGCAGGTTGAGGCCACCGCCGGCAGCCACCGGCGCACCGGCCGGACGCGCGCCAGAGGCCAGCGCATGCTTCACGTAACCGGTGACATCCTCACGCTGGATACGGCCACCACGGCCACTGCCCTTCACTTGGCGGATATCCACACCCAGCTCGCGCGCGAAAGCGCGGATCGCCGGGCTGGCATACGGGGCGTCGCCCGGCATGATGATCTTGGAGTCGAACGGCGCGCGCGCCGTCGGCGCGACATCGCCTTCCGGCGCATTGCCCGGCAGCACGCTACGACCGCCGACCGGCTCGGGCTTCTCTTCCACCTTGGGGGCTTCGACCCGGGCTGCCGCGGGCGCGGGAGCCGGCGCAGCGGCGGGCGCGCCACCGGCAGCTTCGACCAGCGCAATAAGGCTGCCTTCGGACAGCTCGTCGCCGAGCTTGACCTTGATCTCCTTCACCACGCCGGCGAACGGGGCGGGCACTTCCATCGTGGCCTTGTCCGACTCCAGCGTGATCAGGCCCTGGTCCTTGGCGACGGTGTCACCCACCTTCACCAGGATTTCGATAACCGGCACGTTCTCGCTGCCGATATCCGGCACCTTCACTTCCTGCACGCCACCGCCGCCTGCCGCTGGTGCGGCGGCCGGTGCCGGAGCGGGAGCCGGCGCGGGGGCTGCCTTGGAAGGCGCCTCTGCCTTGGCCGGCGCAGCCTGCTTGGACGCGGGCGCAGCCGCTTCGCCGTCAGCCTCGATGATGGCGATAAGGGTGCCTTCGGACACCTCGTCACCCACCTTCAGCTTGAGTTCCTTCACCGTGCCCGCGAACGGGGCCGGCACTTCCATGGTCGCCTTGTCCGACTCCAGCGTGACCAGGCCCTGCTCCTTGGCCACCTTGTCGCCGGGTTTCACCAGCACTTCGATCACCGGCACGTTTTCGCTGCCGATATCGGGGACGCGTGCTTCTTTAAGGTCGGCCATGGTTTCTCCTACGGATGGCGATGGCGAGCCGGCGGGGATGACGGCCGCATAAGGGTTTAATCATAGCGAACGAGACCCGGTTCCGGACGCTTTTGGATCGGTTGAAGGCACCATTCGCATACGTATGCACGACTTTTGTCTAAGGTTTTGTACGGTCCGTCGTGGGGATGTCCCATGCGCCGCCCTATCAAGGCCTTCCCATGCATTCCACTTGGTCAGGTGGTCTGCTCCGATACGCGTCCCTGCTGCACCACGGTCACTTCGCGCTGCGGGAACGGGATGCTGATGCCATCGGCATCGAAACGCTCCTTCACTGCACGCAGAAAATCGGTCTGGGTCGGCCAGGAGTCGGCGCAGCGGGTGTGGGCTCGCATCACCAGCACCACCGAGCTGTCGGCGAGGCTGTCCAGCCATACGCCCGGCTCGGGGTCGCGCAGAATGCGTTCGTCGGCCGCGAACAGGTCGCGGATCAACCCCATCGCCTTGCCGATGTCGTCCTGGTAGCCGATGCCCACCTTCAGTTCGAATCGGCGCGTGCCGCGGCGGTTGAAATTGATGATGGCGTCGGAGCCGATCTTGGCGTTCGGCACCACGGCCTCGCGGTTGTCGGGCATCACCAGCAGCGTGTACATCAGGCTTATACCCTCCACCGTGCCCTCCACCGTGCCTGCGCGGACGTAGTCACCCACACGCAACGGACGGAACAGGATCAGCAGCACGCCCCACGCCAGATTGCTCAGCGAGCCCTGCAGGGCAAGGCCAATGGCCAGGCCACCCGCACCCAGCGCCGCTACCAGTGGCGCCGAAGGCACGCCAGCCTGCTGCAACGTCATCACGATCAACACCGCCACCAGCACGCCGTAGATCAGGTTGCGGAGAAAGCCGACAAGGGTTTCATCCAAGTTGGCGCGCTGCATCGCGCGACGCCCGATATTGGCAAGCCGCGCCGCCAGCCACAGGCCGATCAACAGCATCAGCAGCGCCAGGCTGAGATTGATGAGCATGGTGATGGTGCGCTCGGAAAGCGGCAGGCGGGCCAGAAGCTGGTGCATGGATCACGGTTCTCTCAAAGAAAAACCGGGCGAGCCTAGCAGCACGCCAATCAAGGTTCCGTTGTTCCCGCCCATGCAAAAGAGACCATGCCGGGGGAACCAGCATGGTCCGAAAGTCGTGCTGGGGAGCCCCGACGATGGATCAGTGCGCGGAGTCGCCTCCTCCGGCGCGCGCACTGTCCGTGGCTGTAATCAGCTTCTTGTTGTTGTCCGTGTCGTTATCAGCAACGAGCAGCAGGGACGAACCATGCTGCTCGGCGAAACGAGAATGGCTTATGTGTGGAACGGTCGACGCGTCGTTCGTCATCGTGGTGTGCATCCAGCCTCTCCCTGTGCCGTGTTACGCGCATCCGTCACGCGTCGTCGAAGGTCACGATGCAGCACAGCATGAACACCCGGCATGGGCCTGTGGTCATGCCGTGCCGTCGGTCATGGGCGACTTTTGGGCTATGACGCAGCGCGCCTAGGAATGCCCCTCCGGGCACGCTAAGTTCGAGGTTCGGGAACGCAAATCGCCACGGGGAGGCGGGGAATGCGGGACGGATGCGATGTGGTCGTGGTGGGAGCCGGCCTCGCAGGGCTGGTGGCCGCCACGGAGCTGGCCGATGCCGGCAAGCGTGTGCTGGTGCTGGAGCAGGAGCCGGAACAAAGCCTGGGGGGACAGGCGTTCTGGTCGTTCGGAGGACTGTTTTTCGTCGACTCGCCGGAACAGCGACGCATGGGTGTGCGCGATTCTCACGCGCTGGCGCTGACAGACTGGATGGGCACGGCGGCGTTCGATCGCCCAGAAGATCTTTGGCCGCGCCGTTGGGCCGAAGCCTATGTGAATTTTGCTGCCGGTGAAAAACGCGCGTGGCTGCATGCCATGGGCATGCGTTGGTTTCCCGTGGTGGGCTGGGCAGAACGCGGCGGGCACGGCGCCATTGGGCACGGCAATTCGGTGCCGCGTTTTCATGTGACCTGGGGCACCGGCCCGGGAGTGATCGAACCCTTCGTGCGACGTGCACGCGCGGCGCAGGCAAAAGGCCTTCTGCAGTTTGGCTTCCGCCATCGCGTGGACGAACTCATCGTGGAAGGCGGTGCTGTCGTCGGCGTGCGCGGCAACGTACTCGCGCCCGATGGCATGGAGCGCGGCAAGCCCAGCTCGCGTGACGTACTGCATGACTTCGAACAGCGTACGCAGGCGGTGATCGTGGCCTCGGGCGGCATCGGCGGCAATCACGCGCTGGTGAGGCGAAACTGGCCGGAACGTCTCGGTCCGCCGCCGGCACACATGCTCTGTGGCGTACCCGCGCACGTCGATGGCCGCATGCTCGGCATCAGCGAAAATGCAGGCGCGCGGCTGATCAATCGCGATCGCATGTGGCATTACGTGGAGGGCATCGAGAACTGGAATCCGATCTGGCCCAAGCATGCGATCCGCATTCTTCCCGGACCGTCGTCACTCTGGTTCGATGCCACCGGCCATCGTCTGCCCGGTCCGCTATGGCCCGGCTTTGACACGCTGGGAACGCTGGAGCACCTGCGTCGCACCGGCCACGACTACAGCTGGTTCATCCTCGATCAGCAGATCATCCGCCGCGAATTTGCGCTGTCGGGCTCGGAGCAGAATCCTGACCTCACCGGCAAGAGCTGGCGCCAGGTGGCCAAACGCGCCATCGGCAAGGGCGCACCCGCGCCGGTAGAGGCGTTCAAACAACACGGTCGCGACTTCATCGTGCGCGACACGCTGGAAGAACTGGTCGCCGGCATGAACGCGCTGGCCGGCAATACCCTGCTCGATGTTGCGCACATCCGTCGCGAGGTCGAGGCGCGCGATCTGCAGTTCGATCATCCGTTCGCCAAGGACGGCCAAGTGATGGCCATCCACAACGCGCGGCGCTATCGCGGTGACAAACTCGTGCGTGTAGCGAAGCCGCATCGCTTGCTCGATCCGGCCAACGGCCCACTGATCGCCGTGCGCCTGAATATCCTTACGCGCAAAACATTGGGCGGGCTGGAGACCGACCTCGATGCGCGCGTGCTTGGCCTTGATGGGCAACCGCTGTCGGGTCTTTACGCCGTGGGCGAAGCGGCGGGTTTCGGTGGCGGCGGCCTGCACGGTTATCGCGCGCTGGAGGGCAGCTTCCTCGGTGGCTGCTTGTTCTCCGGCCGCATCGCAGGTCGCGCTGCGGCAAAGGCCGTCGCATGAGTGCGCATGCCCTGCCACGCATCGCCATCTATGGCGCAGGCAGCGTGGGCGGCTACCTCGCGGCACGGTTACACGAGCATGCGCGGATCACCTGCATCGGCCGTCGCCGCGTCATCGATGCATGGCGTATCCACGGCGGGCTTGACTGGAGCGATCTGCAAGGCGCCCACGAGCACGTGGCCACAAGCGATCTGGAGCTGCAGGTGAATCCGTTCGCTGCCGCCAAGGCGCATCTGGTGCTGGTGACGGTGAAATCCGCGGCCACGGAAACCGTGGCAAAGGAACTCGCGCCCGTTCTCGCGCCCGGCGTACCGGTAATAAGTTTCCAGAATGGCCTGCACAACGCAGCGGTGTTGCGCGAGGCGCTGCCCGGTCATCCGGTACTCGCCGGCATGGTGCCATTCAACGTGTTGCAGCGCATCCCCGGCGATTTCCACCAAGGGTCCGGCGGCGAATTGATGGTCGAGGCGCACGATGCGCTCAAGGCGTTCCTGCCAGTGTTCGAAGCGTCCGGTCTGGCGCTCATGCCGCGCGCCGACATGCCTGCAGTGCTTGCCGCCAAGTTGCTGCTCAACCTCAACAACGCCATCAACGCACTGGCTAACGTGCCTCTCAAGGAAGAGCTTTCGCAACGCGACTGGCGTCGATGTCTTGCGTTGGCCCAACGCGAAGCGCTTGCTGTGTTCGCTGCCGCGGGTATCCACCCCGCCAAGCTCACGCCGCTGCCGCCGCCGTGGCTGCCACGCGTATTGGAAATGCCAGACACCTGGTTTCGCCGCCTCGCCTCGCGACTGCTCGCGATCGATCCAGTAGCCCGCTCGTCGATGTGGGAAGACCTGGAGCGCGGGCGACCGACCGAAGTCGACGCGATCAACGGTGAGGTCGTGCGCCTCGCCGAACAACACCACGTGGCGGCTCCGGTGAATGCGCGACTCGTGGCGTTGCTCCACCAGGCCGAACAATCGCGACGCGCCTGGACCGCTCAAGAGCTGCTCGACGAGTTGCAGTCGACGCCTCTCGGTTACTCTTCCGTTGCGCCGTAGAGCTCACGCCGAACGCTTCGCAGCGACAAGGCCTCCCATGCGGCGACTACCACCAGTACGACGGTGGTCGCCGTTGCCAGTGACATGATGGTCATGCCCTGCGCAGGCCATAGCAGGATCGCCAGCAGCCCCAGACCGACCAGATGCGACAAAGGCACGTTGGTCCGATTGACGGCTTGCTTGAACAACGCGTTGCCGAGCAGATACAGCGCCGGTCCGCCCAGTAGCACGGCGATTTGCGCCCTTTCCGCAACAGCATGCGGATGGGCCAGACTCAGTTCGTCGCCCACGGCGCTTACGATGATGCCGGCGACGATCAACAGGTGCAGGTACGTGTAGGCGATGCGCGCCGTACGACCGGGATCGGCGGACTGCCGAATCGAACGGCTGCCGCGCTCTGCGCCGATGTCGAAATAGATCCACCACATCGCCACGCAGCCGATAAAGGCCACCACGAAAGCCAGCCAAAGATCCGCGGTGCGAGCACCGTCGGCAAAGCTGCTGCCCATCACCACGACCGACTCGCCGAGCGCGATGATCACGAACAAGCTGCACCGTTCGGCCATGTGCCCGCCCTCCACGTCCCACTCACTGGTGGAGGACCGCCCGAGGCCGGGCACGTAGAAGAACGCCGCCGGCCCGAGGTACTCGATGCCCAGCGCTACTGCCCACCACACCAAGCGAATATCACCCGAGGCAAAGGCACCGATGATCCACAGCACGCCCGTCAGGGCGAGCCAGATCGTGATGCGATAGAAGTTGAAGCGGGCCGCCTGAGCCGCATGGCGCAGGGCCCAGATCATGAACAGGGAGCGCCCCACCTGCATGGCGACATAGGCCACGGCGAACACCTTGGCGCGACCGTCGAACGCTTCGGGCAAGGCCGTCGACAGTAGCAATCCACCGAACATCAGCCCCAACACCAACAGGCGCACGGCCAAGCGCTCCGGATCCAGCCAGTTGGTAATCCAGCCGGTGAAAATCCACACCCACCACACCGCCAGAAACAGCACGAGCACGTGGATCGCGCCGACGATGGACAAGTCGTGCAGCAACGTGTGCGACAGCTGCGTCACCGCGTAGACGAACACCAGATCGAAAAACAACTCGATATTGGTGACCTTGCCGTGCGTTCCCGGCGCACGCATGCGCAACAGGCTCGGCGTGTGGTTCTCCACCGTGGGGGCCACGTCGGACATAAGGCGATCTCCCTGGAATCGCGCCTCTTATCGCATGAGCGGCCCGGGGCCCGCCATCTTGCTCAGTGAGCGTCGTCCCGGATGGCAGCCACTTTGCCGTCCGCCACCACGATGGTGACAAGGCGATTGCCTTGCCGGTATTGCCATTGCTGGCCGCTGATCGCGGATGCCTTTCCGCCTTTCTTCCCGCTCCGCCCGCTATTGGCCGTCGACTTGGCCTGCGAACGATAGGCCGGCTTGCCCAACAGTTCGGTGACCCGCGTGGCGCTGTCACCCACCACCAGCACCTGACTACCCACGCGCAGGGTTCCACCTCCCGCATGTGCAGCAGACGCAAGCATCAGTAGGGTCAAACCGAGATATCCACGCATTACTCGTTACCTCTCGCTGCGCATGACGCGCGGAGAGGCCACCCTAGCGTGGTGTCAGGGGGTGCGATATTCGCCGGAGACCGCGTTGGCGTGTCAGCGCTGCCCGCGTGCCGGCGTCATTCGCTCAGCGCGAGCGATCGGCGATATCCGACACCCTGCCGTCGATGATGGTGATGATCACAATGCGCCCGTCATCGCGCAGGTACTGCCAGCGCTCGCCCTGGTAGCCACCGAAATCACTCTCCACGGGCTCCTTGAAGTCAGGCTTGCCCATCAACTGCATGGCGCGGGCGGCACTGTCGCCGACGGTGAGTACCTGGCTTCCGACGCGGTAGGTGCTGCTCGCATAGGCAGTCGCGCTCAAAAGCAACAGGGCGAGGAGGAGGTAGCGGCGCATGATGAACTCCGTGTCGTCGATGACACTCAGAAACCGGTTCCCGGTGTCGCGAGATAGGCCTGCTCCGCAGGCGTATCGGCGCGACCAAGAACGGCGTTGCGGTGGGGAAACCTGCCGAACTGGTCTATCACATCGTGGTGGCGGCGGGCGTAATCAAGGAAGCCTTCGTAACGGGAACGTACCGCGGCCGACTGGCTCGCCACGAGCCGCTCGAACAGGCCCACGCAATGCCGCTGCAACACCAGGCTTTCCGCATGTTCCAGCGGCATGTAGGCAAAAACACGCTGCAACGGCGGCAACTGCAGGTCAAACCCACGGGCAATGCCATCCAGCGCGATGACTTGCGTGTCCGGGTCATTGGCCCAGGCGCCAGCATCGTCGCGGTAAAGATTGCGGCTGAACTGATCGCGGACGATCAGCAGGGCCAGCCAGCCAGCGGGGACTTGCGCCCAATGGTCGAGATCGCCGCGCCGGGCAGCCGCCAGCGTCTCGGCGAAGCGCTCACGGACCGTGGCGTCGAACGCATCGCTACGCTCGAACCAGTGCGCCTGAGAGGCGCTGTCGAACCAGAAATCCAGCACGTCCGTGGGGGTCGCCGGCACATGCCCTCCTTGTCATTGAGACGACCGGTTAACCGTGGGTGGTTCCGGCCAAGCAATGCATATCCTTATGGATGCCATGCAGGCGGGACAACTGGACTCTCAGCACACGCGCCGATTCGTCCGAGGCCTGCGCCATCTGTCGCTCGAAACAGTTCAACAGCACGCATTCGTTGCGGGCCAGGCAATGCACCCAGGCCGTATCCCGGTTGGACGCCATGCTGGTCACCAGCTCCGCCAGCCCACTGCGGATGACGCCCGCCAGCGTGCCATGACGGGCCGGCGCACGCCCAGCGGAGTGAACCTGCACCTGCAGGTCACCGATCAGGGTATCCAGCGTTTGTAGATTCTCGGCCAGCAGGGCTTGCAGGCCTGGCTCGCGCACTTGGGCCAGGGCCCGGCGGTACAGGTCCCGGTCGTCGATGCCCCGTCGGATAAGGGCGTTGTAGTTTGGTACGCGCGACACGAGGTCGCCTCCTGCGGTGCCTGAAACGGTAGCGGTTGCCATCCTCGTCCTTCGCCACTTAGCAGAAGGTTAACCCTGGGCGAAGAAGCAACTCATGCTCAGCCCCCTTTTTACTGTCCCACCTGAAGGAGATTCAGGGGCTGGCCACCCGCGCTGCGAATGCCTTGCTGGAGCTCCGCCAGACGCTGGACCGCCGGACACAAGGCCTGTACCTGCGGCGAAAGTGCTTGCATCCGCTGCTCCAGCCGGGGGCGTAGCTCGGTGGTCAGGTCCGCCGCAGTGTCACGCAAGCTGGCAGCGGCCTGCAGATCCCCCGTCATGGCGGCATTGACCGCCTGCTGGCCGAGATCATTGGCCAGCAGGGGCATCAGATCCGAGGCCAATTGGTTGGCGTACTGATCGGCTAGGTTGCCTTGCCAGTCGTGCGTGCTGTTGCTGGCGGCAAGGCGCTGCTTGAGCTCGGTGGCGCGGGCAGCCACACGCTGGTCCAGTTCCGTGCGGGTGGCGGGGTCCAGCGAAAGGCGGGCCGATTCGTCATGCATGGCGGCCACCAGCATGTCCACGCCGTTGGACGCGACCGCCTTCGCCCGCGGCTCCAAAGCACGTAGCTCGCGCTCGAACAGGGCCAGTCGGTCCTCGTCGTCCGGGCGCAGCGACACGGCAACGCCGTCCGTACGCAATGCGCCATCCCGCAATTCAACCTGACGGGGCAACGGCTGCGCGCGATCAAACAGAAGGTGATCAGGCGTTACCGTCAGGTCGTAGCTGCTGGTGGCATGGCAGGTGGTCGCCAGATCCTGCGCGCACAGCGCCGTGCTGGCGAACGGCAGAATCAGAGCAACGGCTAGGCAGCGCAGGCGCATGGAAAAACTCGGAACGGACGATGTCGCAGCGATAACCCGTACTGCGGCAACCGCACCTGAACCGGCGTCACCCGCCGGTTCGACGCAGCTTGCGAAACTGCGCGCGTATCTGCGGGCGGCCTAGCCACCAGGCCAGCCAGAGCAAGGCAGGCGCACCGGCAATCTTGGTGCCCATGGCAATGAGGAAGCTGCGATGCATGTGGGCCAGCGCCAGCTGCGATGCTGTGTCCAGCGACGACTGCGCATTCGTCAATGCAACCGCCTGACTGAACTCGCGCCACTGCGAAAACAGCATCAAACCGCCGACGAGTCCCCAGCCGATGGCCAGCAGCACGCAGGCCACCTGCAGGCTGGCACGCGCCCAAGCCTGGCGAAGGATGGCACCGGCGCAGATCACCACCAGCGCGAAGGCGATGATGAAATACAGCACATCCCACGCCAGCATCTTCTGCAACTGGAGAATGTCCCCCGAGTCCGACGCTGGCAGCGGTTTCAGCGCCTGCCACAACTGCCCGGCATGCGTCATGTACTGCAAGCAGCCATAAGCGGCGAGCAACAGGATCAGCCACGCGGCAATGCGCCAGAACGCAAAGCCCTTGTCGTTACGCATGGTCAGCGGCATCAGGAGGAAGCCTTCAGTGAGGCCAGGTCGGACAACACCTGAGCTGAGTTCTTTTCCGGATCCACGTCCTGGTAGACCTTGGCGATCTTGCCCTGCGGGTCGATCAGGAAGGTGGTCCGACGCGCGTACTTGAAGCCGATCTTGGAGGCGAGCACACCGTAGGCCTGGGCCGTCTTACTGTCGGCATCGGACAGCAGCGGAAACGGCACGTGGTATTTGGCGGCGAACTCTGCATGCGACTTCACGTCGTCCAGGCTCACGCCCAGCACATCGGCGCCCTGCTGGCGCAGCTTGGCCACGTCATCGCGAAAGCTGCAGACCTCGGTGGTGCAGCCCGGCGTAAAGTCCTTCGGGTAGAAATACAGCACCACCCAGTGGCCCTTGTGATCGGCCGGGGTATGCCACTTGCCGTTCTGATCCTCCAGGCGGAAATCGGGGGCCGCCTGCCCTACCTGGGGCATGGCGGAAGCGGGCTCGTCGGCATGCGCCGGAACGAACACCCCGAGCAAGAGACTCAGCAAGCAAAAGAACCATAAGCGACGCATCACGACACTCCAACCGGATAACCCGCAGAGTGTACGCGTACCCAAACAAAGGGCGCCACGCGGCGCCCTTTGTGTACTGCAGCAAGATGGGCCTTATTCGCGGGTGATGGAGAACGCACCCACCGAAACACCCAGGTTCACACCCTCGCCGCTGCCATGCAGCGCCAGCGACGTGGTGCCCTTGGACAACACCTGCGCCTCGCCGCTCTTGACCACACCCGCCTCGGCGCCCGCTTGCGCGTAATCGCCGAACACGTCGTCGATGCTGCGCACGTGGGTGATGTCACCCTTGCCGTTGTCGATGCGGTACTTGCCGGCAGTGAGGCCACCGCCGTTGACGCTGATCTTCACTTTGGCCTTCTGGCCATTGCTGCACATCACCGTACCGTGGCCTTCGGCGTGCTTATAGATGAGCGACCAGCCGGAGATGCTGAAGCTCAGGTCGCACTTCACGTCTGCGTCGGCCGCCCTGGCCGATGCCACTGGCAATGCCGTCACGGCTCCCGCACAGGCAAGCACCAGAGCAGCCATACCGAATGTACGCTTGATCATCACCTTCTCCTTGTCTCGAAAGGGAACCTGGAACACCAACCATCGCGGTGGACGGCTCGTTCCGGCCGTCCAGCGGTGAACCTCAGTGGGTCCATCGTCGGCAGTTGCCGTGAAAGTCGTGTGCAATTCGTAGGACGACGGGTTAACAACACCTGTCCGGCATTGACGCCAGCCTTGAAAAAAACAAACCAGGGCGGGCGGTTGCGCCTTCCTGTACGGCGCACGACGAAGGTGACGGGCGAGCTCGCCACCATGGCGCGCGCTCCCGTCGAGGATTACGCTGGAACCGTTATCCGCAGGCCGGGATGTTCCGGACCGGCACGTCCACCAACTCGCGCCTGCCTGCCAAGAGGTCATGCATGCTCAAGTACTCGCTGGTCGGTTATGACGGTTCGCCCACCTCGCAACGCGCGGTTCGTTTTGCCGTGGAGTTGGCGCAGGCCACTGGCGGTCGCGTCCGCGTGGTGTCCGTATTGCAGGTGACTGAGGGCAGCGCGGACACCTGTGCGCTGATGATGACCGACCAAGGCGGCACGCGTTGCTCGCGATTGCTCGACGAAGTGAAGCAAATCGTACCCGACGCGGCGTCGCTGATCGACGCGGAAGTCGTACGCGGCAGCCCGGGCGACGTGCTGCTCGAGCAGGTCCGCAAGCACCAGGTGGATCACGTGGTCATCGGCCATACCGAGCGTGGCGCCCTTGCGCGCTGGCTGCTGGGTTCCGTTTCGGGTGACGTGTTGGAGCGCGCCCACGTACCTGTGACGGTGATCCGCTGAACTGACGAGATACCCAGCGCGGCCCCAGGGTGAGCATTCGTTAATCCCCTGTCGGCGTCTCTCGTCGTATGCTGTCACATGATCGTCATGCCAGGCTGGCGCCGTGCCACGCGCCGCTTCAGTCCTATGGCCCCCGCACAGGAAAGACCGCGTGAGCTACACCCAATCGTTGCCCTGGACTCTGGAAAGCCTGGATTTCAGTCAGATCGACATCCCGCGCGTGCGCCAGAACGAAGACCTCTTCCTCCTGCTCTGCAGCGCCTCGTTTGTCGAAAGTGGTTCGGACTTATATACGCACAACCTCGTCGACCATTTCGCTGGCGACGAAACCCTCCAGACGTGGCTCAGCCAGCATTGGGAACACGAGGAACTGCAGCACGGCCGCGCCCTCGCCGCCTACGTGAAGGCCGTGTGGCCTGAGTTTGACTGGGACAAAGGCTTTGCTTCGTTCTGGGCCGAGTACGGTGCGGTTTGCACCGCCGAACAGCTGGAGCCCAGCCGCGGGTTGGAACTGGCGGCTCGCTGTGTAGTGGAAACCGGCACCGCAAGTCTGTATCGCGCGCTCAACGACATCACCGACGAGCCCGTACTCAAGCAGCTCACCGGCCACATCAAGAGCGATGAAGTCCGCCACTACAAAAACTTTTACCAGCACTTCCGCCTGTACCGCGAACGCGAAGGCTTCAGTCGCTACAAGGTGTTCCGCGCCATCCTGCGCCGCGTGAATGAGATCCGCAGCGAGGATAGCGATATCGCACTGCGTCACGTGTTCAATCAGTGCTATCCGCACTTGAAGGAGAACGAGGCGGAGTTCAAGCGCATCACTGGGCGG
The DNA here is from genome assembly GCF_016428905.1 of Dyella sp. ASV24. GTDB lineage: Bacteria > Pseudomonadota > Gammaproteobacteria > Xanthomonadales > Rhodanobacteraceae > Dyella. The sequence continues at coordinate 16,871 of NZ_JAELTQ010000029.1, forward strand.
GCGCAGGATTTGTTGCGGCGGAATATTCCGGCGGAGATGACGGTGAAGATGTTGCTGAAGCCGTTGGAGTTGCCGCCGCGGTTGCAGAGTGCCATGGAGAAGCCGTTGGCGAAGTTGGCGGAGAAGTTGTTTCTCAACTGATCGCACGCTTGAGCTTCTCTCTTCCCTTCGGGCTAGGGGCAATCTAGCCGTAGCTTTGCTCCCTCTCCCCTTCGGGGAGAGGGCTGGGGTGAGGGGTGGGTGCTCGCCTTATCGTTTCGATGAAACCGCCACCCCGGCGCAGGCCGGGGTCCAGTAGCGTCGGTGTTCGGTGTTCGGTGTTCGGTTTTCGCCTCATGCGCTCCCGCGATCTGGCCGCTTACGCAGCGGGCGTTTCGATCGTCTGCCGACGCTCGAGTCACTTTTCTTTTGCTGGCCCAAAAGAAAAGTAACCCAAAGAAAATGGCCGTAAGGCCAACGCCCGCAGCATCACGATGGGATAAGCCCGAACGGGTGAGGAATCGTGTGACTTGGCCACCTTCGCCTCTACACAGCGGGTACACCGGAGCGCTTCGCAACGCGCCATGGCGCAGAGGACTTAAAGCAGGCCTCGCTACGCTTCCCGATCGCTGAGGCTAGAGAAGGAGGACGCTACGCTTTCCTACCGACGAGGCTAGGTAAAGGGAGCGCTACGCTTTCCTACCACTGAGGCAAGGTAGAGCAGACGCTGCGCTTCCCGACCGGTGGGGAGAACTCGACACCTAACGGCATCATCGTTGTCTTCTGCCTTGGCTTTGTGTCCCTGCTCTAGAGCAGGAGCAACGCGACCTGCCGCGATGCGATGTGCAGCAACGCTGCACGAGCCGTCCGCTTGGCGCTTTTGACCTTCGGGCCCCCTTGAGCGGCGGTGAGGGGTGGACGAAAAGGCCCCGTAGGGGTGCCGGGCAGGACGCCCGGCACTTTTCGTCGGGGCAGGAGCCCCGTCGAAAAGCCCGGACGCCCCTCACGGACTGGCCGGCTTCACCGGCCAGCGCCGCGATGGGGGTGCCGTTTCTTTTGGTTACTTTTCTTTGGGCAAGCAAAGAAAAGTGACTCGGCCTCCGGCAGGAGGTCGAAACGCCCGCTGCGTAAGCGGCCAGGTCGCGACCACGCGACAATCAAGCGATACCGCTACTGGACCCCGGCCCTTGCCCCCTTTTGTGGGGTTCGCCGGGGTGACGGCTATAGTTGAAACGATAAGGCGAGCACCCGCCCCTCACCCCAACCCTCTCCCCGAAGGGGAGAGGGAGAAAAGCCGACGCGACTCAGACCCGTCCAGCGCCAGCCCCTTACAGGGGCACCCAAACGCCCCAACACAACCACCCATCACTTCGCCGGCCGCGCCGCCTCCTCCACCTCACGCGGCTTACCCTGCTGCGGCGAATCAAGCTTCTTCAGATCCACCGGGCGAATCTGCTTGATGAAACACGGCGAATCCTGCGGCCCCGTCAGTACACGGTCGAACTTCACCGATACCTCGCTCGCGCTGGACGTCAGAGCGACATGATTGGTGAATTCCAGGTTGCGGCAGCGACCATCAAGGTCAATCAGCCACGCCTCGTTGGAACGCGTATAGATGGCCAACTGCTCATCACTGAGCGGCTCCCACGACCACAGGCTGAAGTAGTGAAAACTGTTGACGGGATCGCCGGCCGCAGCAGCGTACGCCTGTTGGCGCGCTTCCATGCGGGCGGTGTAATCCTTGCCTACGCGTGTGCAACCGCCGAGGGCGGCGATCACGGCGACAGCGGCAAGAAGATGTTTGGCTGCCATGAATGTCATCTCCGTAAGTGCTGGGCGTACAAACGCATGAACTCCATGCGGGTGGACGTTATTTCTTCTTGGCGGACGATTTGGCGACAGCCTGCCACTTGGACGGGTCAAAGCCACCGGTTTCGAACACCAACGTTTGCTTCTTCTCACCGTCCTGAAGCGTCACGTCCATGGTGATCTTCTTGGCCTTCTCCAACTGGGCGATGAAGCCCTTGTCATCCTTGAACAGGAGCGCAGGTTCGCCGGTGGTCGGTGCGAACGCGGCGATCGTACCCGGCTTGCCATCAAAGGTGGCCTTGATCGAACACACGCCCTTGCACACGAAGCCGTGTGGGCCACCATTGAACAGGAAGGCGTTCTGCCCCCACTCGGTGTGACGGCGCAGCACCAGGCGCACGCGCTCCTCACCCGAAGGCTGGCTGGTGTAGATGGTGGCGGTGGATTGCGTACCGCCTTCCATCGGCGACACCTGATACAGCCACAGGCCAGCCAAGCGGTTCTTTTCGCTGCTTTCCTTATAACGCTGCTCGATCGCCGGCAGGCTCTGCTGCACTTCCTTGGCGGCATCGCTGTTGGGATAGCGACTGAGGATTTCCTTACCCATCGTCACCGCCATCTCGTCGTTGCCGATGCGCTGGAGCTGGCGATAAGTGTTGAGCTTGTCCGCTGAATCGTCAGCCGGCGCCTGCGCTTGCTGCGGCGCCGGCGCCTGATCACCGGATTGGGAACAGCCCGCAAGCACGAGCAAGGCGCCGAGCGTGCTGGCGGCGAGATGGTGGCGCTGTTTCATGGACGGGTTCCTGTGGCGGGTAGGCACTAAGAGTGGAACGAGGGCGGATCGGGACGCAACCTTCACGCCCATTTTTGCTAGACGACTCACGCGCTGACGGGCGTGTCACCGAAGCGTTCGCGCAATTGCACACGGAAGCGGCGGCTGCACGGAAGCGTCGCGCCGTCGCGCATGGTCAATCGGGCATCGCCGGTATCCAGCGGCTCGATCTCGGTGAGGTAATCAAGGTTCACCAGATAACTGCGATGCACACGCACGAAGCGCGAAGGGTCCAGGCGCTCTTCGATGCCGGCCATGGTCGCGCGCAACGGGTAATCGCGGCCGCGTACATGAAGGTTCACGTAGTTACCGGAAGCCTGCAGCCATTCGATCTCGCGCGCGGCGACAAGGAACTCCTTGCCCAGCTTGCGTACAAGGAAACGCTCCGGACGATCGACCGGCTCCACCGGCGGCCCTTCGTCCGGCTCCGCCAGCAGGCTCGCCTCACCCTGCAGGCGCAGCACAAGCAGGCGGTAACCACCAATGACGGCCAGGAACAGGAAGTAGGTGCGGACGTCCTTGAGGTACTCGTAACCCAGTTGCTGCGGCCAGTCGCTGCCGAAGTGGTAGTGCCAACCCAGAAGGGTCCGGTAGGCGACCATGCGCAGCACGATCATCAGACCTACGTGTGCCAGACAGAACGGCACACTGAGCGCGAGGTGGATCTTCAGGTTCTGCCGCCAGTTGTCGAAGCGCAGGGTCCAGCGGCGGCTGGCCATCACTACGAAGGGCACCAGGGCCAGGATGACGAGGCTGCTGCTCGCCTCCCAGATCCACGGCTCGATGCTTTCCGCCCGGTGGGTGCGATACGTATCGTCGAACCACGCAACGACGCCGTTGAAGACGGTGTTGACCGTCATCATGACGACCCAGAAGCCGATCTCGAAAGGTCGGCGCCAGTGTTGAAAACGGGCGTAGTCGAAGGCCGGCTTGGTGGTCATGCCCGGATTCTACGTGCAGCGGCGACCGAACCCGGCCTTTTCATCCCTCGCTGCTCGCCACTCGTCCCTGTTTCCGGTCAATCAATCACTTAGCGGACGACGAAGCGCCAGCCTCGGCGGAGCATGCGCGGCACTTTCCCATGGAGTTCCGCCCATGAACCGCCGTCATGACATCGACGCCTTGCGCGTACTGGCCTTCGGCCTGTTGATCCTCTACCACTTGGGCATGCTCTACGTGGGGCCAGCCAGTGACTGGACGTTCCACCTCAAGAGCTCTTATATCGGTGACTGGCTGGAGTACCCCATGCTCGCGTCCAGCTTCTGGCGCATGGACCTGCTGTTCCTGATCTCCGGCATGGCGGTGCACTTTCTGCGCGGGCGCCTGACCCTGCCAGCACTGGCCTGGAAGCGCACGGTGCGCCTGCTGGTGCCGTTGCTGTTTGGCATGGCGGTGGTCGTTCCCATCCAGCCCTATGTCCAGGGTGTGGCAAAGGGATTGGTGGAGCCGGGCTTCGGCCACTTCCTGCTGCACTACTACACCGGTGGTCCGTGGCCAGCGGGCGCTTTCGATGGCTGGCAGTTCGGCGTGACCTGGAACCATCTGTGGTACCTGCCGTATGTGTGGATCTACACCCTGCTGTTGATTGTGCTGCTGCCAGCGCTGGAGTCGTCGACGGGGCAGCACGTCATTGCGGCTGTCCATCGTCTGCGCGGCTGGCCGCTGCTGCTTGCGCCTGCCTTGCCGCTCTTTGCCTACAACCTGCTGCTGGCGGCCCGCTTTCCGCAGAGCCACGCCTTGTTCGGCGACTGGTACGCCCATGCCGGGTACGCCACGATGTTCCTCTACGGTTACGCCATCGGCACGCACCAGGGCCTGTGGCAGGAGCTGGCGCGCTTGCGTCACCGCTCGCTGGGCATGGCGCTGTTCTGCTTCGCCACCTTTGTGGTGCTGGATCGCCTGAGTGATCTGATGGGGATGAACAACTGGTCCGCTTCCACGCACGCCGCCTATCACCTGTGCGAACGCGCACTACGCTTCTTCTATATGTGGAGCGCCATTGCCGCCGTGCTGGGCTGGGGACACCAGTATCTCAACCGGCCGTTCCGTTGGCTGCCGTATGCCCGGGAGGCGGTGTTCCCTTGGTACATCCTGCATCAGAGCGTGATGCTGGCCCTCGCCTACTGGCTGATTCCGCTGAAGCTCGGCCCAGTGCTGGAACCGTCGCTCATGCTGCTGGGAACGGTGGCTGGTTGCGCCGTGCTGCACGAGCTCGTCATTCGTCGCACGCGCTGGCTGCGGCCGCTATTCGGGCTCGACGCCATACCGCGCACAGCACGACCGGAATCCCCGTACGTCGCGCAGGCGCAGCAAGCCTGATCCTCGCGGGCAGCGGGACCTCAGGTCTCGCTGCCCATGGCGGAATCCAGATGCTCGACGCGATGGATGTCGCCCAGCCACACGTAGCATGTCCACGCCGGTGCATCGGGCCGCTCCAGACGGACCACGCCGTTGATGCCCTCGTTGGCTTGGTCGTCGCGGAAGACCTGCACACTCGGTCGCTCGCAGACCACGCCGTCGTAACTGGTGCCATCCCTGAGCTGCAGCACCACGTGTCCATTAGTCGGCAGTTGATCGACCAGATCCTCGATGCGGCGAATACCGGCCGCATCCGTATACACACGTTGAGCAAACTGACCCATGATTCACCTCGTCACCTTGTGGAGTCGTCTCCACCGTAGGGCGACGGACAGCAAGGCGGGATCACATCCATGTGAAGCGGCGGTGCTTTGCCTGGGGGCTTCAGCTGCCGATAATGGGGACATCCCCGCAAGGATCTCCCCATGCCGCCCTCCCCCGCGCAAGATTCCGCGGACTCGCTGCGCTCACACCCCGCATTCGTGCAGTTCTGGTTTGCCCGCATTTGTTCGAGCTTCGGCTTTCAGATGCTCTCCGTGGCCGTGGGCTGGCAGATCTACGCCATCACCGGGCGCGCACTGGATCTGGGCTTGATTGGCCTCGTGCAGTTTTTTCCTTCCGTGATGCTGGCCTTGCCTGCCGGGCACGTAGCCGATCAGTTCGAGCGACGCCGCATCGTGATGTTCGGGCAGATCGTGGACATGCTCGCCATTGCGGTGCTCGCCGCCATCACCCTGATGCATCTGGCGCAGGAGACGATGATCCTCGCGCTGATATTCGTCATTGGCGTGGCCAAGGCGTTCGAATTCCCGGCCATGCAATCGATGCTGCCGGCACTGGTTCCCTCGGCGATTCTGCCGCGAGCCATGGCGGCCAACGCCTCAGCGGGTCAGGCCGCGATGATCATGGGCCCTGCGGTGGGCGGCCTGCTCTACGTCGCCGGCCCGGGCACGGTCTATACCGTGTGTGCGGTGCTGTACCTGATCGCTGTGCTGCTGATGGCGCACCTGCGCTACGAGCAGGCGCAGCCCAAACGCGAGCCAGCCACGCTGACCACGCTGTTCGCCGGCGTGCATTTCATTCGCCGTCGCCCCGATGTGCTTGGCGTGATTTCACTCGACCTGTTCGCCGTGTTGCTGGGTGGCGCAACGGCACTGCTGCCCATCTTCGCCAAGGATGTGCTGCACACCGGCCCGTGGGGACTGGGACTCTTGCGCGCCGCACCTGCCGTGGGCGCACTGCTGATGTCGCTATGGCTGGCCCGCCACAACATGGAACGTCGCGTCGGCCCGATCATGTTTGCGTCCGTCGCTGGCTTTGGGTTGGCGACGCTGGTGTTCGCCGTGTCCAAGGTACTGTGGCTTTCGCTGATCGCCCTGTTCGCACTCGGTGCGTTTGACATGGTGAGCATGGTGATCCGCGGCGCGCTGGTGCAGTTGGACACGCCTGATGACATGCGTGGTCGAGTCAGCGCGGTCAATGCCATCTTCATCAATACGTCGAATCAATTAGGCGAGTTCGAATCGGGCCTGCTTGCGGCCTGGGTGGGGGCGATCAACGCCACGCTCATCGGCGGTATCGGCACCCTCGTGGTGGTGGGGCTCTGGATGGCCATGTTCCCCACCCTGCGCAGGCGGCAGAGCCTGCGAACGGAACCGCAGACGGTTGAACCGACGGGCGCCGGCGACACGATCTAGAGCCAGTCGACCGGCTCCGCTCGAAGCTCGCTATAGTGCGTTGACCGCACATCCCGAGGCGGTCACGCACAGGGAGATCCCGGAATGGCAGCGCCCGTTCGCTCGACGTTCGTGACCGTGCTGAGCTGGGCCTTCGTCGGCCTGGGCGCACTCGGCGCGATGTTCTGCTCAGTGATGGCGCTGGTTACGCTGGCGGGGCAACGCGCGGCGGACCAAGCCGACCCGTTCGGCAAACCGTACCGGCTCATGGGGCAGGCCGTGCAGGCCATGCCTTCACCATGGCCCTGGCTGTACGCGCATCAGGCTCAGCTGATGCTGGTGGCAGCGGCGCTGATGGTGGTGCACCTTGGCGTGGCGCTGGGATTGCTCGCCCGGCGTAACAGCGCCCGTATCGCCTTTGTGGTGCTGATGGTGCTGGATATCGTGTTGCAGGCACTCAGCGTGCCGTACATGCAGCATATGCAGACGGTATCGCAACAAGTCATGGCGGCGCAGATGCCGGCCCAGATGCCGCCCTTCTTCCGCGCGTGGATGGAACACGTGATGGCGTTGCAGCGCATCGAAGCGATCTTCCGGCCCGTGGCGCTCGCGGCCATCTTCGGCTGGATCGCGTGGCGGCTCTGCGGTGATGCCGTGCGCCGCGAGTTCAAAGCAAACCGAGCGACGGCCGAGGTATCGCCAGGCTCGCCTTGATACGCATCAAGGCTGACGAAACAGCCGGCGTTAGCATGGGACAACTCCCCTTCGTACCTATGCCATGAACGTGGATATCGCGATTGTCGGCGCCGGCCCGGCCGGACTTTGCCTGGCCCGGTCGCTCGCTGATACGGGCCTCAGCCTTCTGGTCATCGAACAGCAGTCGCAGGATGCCTTGCAGGAGCCACCGTTCGACGGTCGCGAAATCGCACTGACGCCGCGATCTGTCCGCATCCTGCGCGACCTAGGCATCTGGCAACGGCTCGGCCCAGCAGATATTTCCCCACTGCGCTGCGCGCGCGTGCTTAACGGCAACATGGAGCACGGCCTCCACGTCACGCCACATCGCCGAGATGATACAGAGCTGGGGTTTCTCGTCCCCAACGACCGTATACGCCGCGCAGCGTATGCCAGCGTGGAACACGAGCCGCGCATCACCCTGGCATGCGGCACGTCGGTCGAAAGCGTCGTACTGAACGACTCTATCGCTAGGCTGCACCTGTCGAACGGCAGCGAGGTGAATGCGAAGCTGGTGATCGCCGCTGACAGTCGCTTCTCACGGCTGCGGCGTGACGCGGGTATCGCCGCCGACATGCACGACTTTGGCAAGACCATGCTGGTCTGCCGCATGGCGCTGGAAAAGCCGCATGGCGACGAAGCGCTGGAATGGTTCGGTCATGCACAGACCTTGGCCTTGCTGCCCCTCCTTAATGGAGAAGCATCCGCCGTGGTCACGCTGCCGCCTGAAGACATGCGGCGACTTATGGACATGGACGAAGCCGGATTCAACGCAGAGATAGGTCGGCGTTTCGACCACCGCTTCGGCGCGATGCGACTCACCTCGACACGCCATACGTATCCCCTGGTGGGTGTGTACGCGCGCCGTTTTGTGGCCGAGCGCTTCGCCCTGATCGGCGATGCCGCCGTGGGCATGCATCCGGTCACGGCACATGGCTTCAATCTCGGTTTGAGGAGTGTCGAGGCGCTGGCTTCGTTGATCAAACAGGCCGCTGAGAGCGGTAGAGATATCGCCTCGCCCGACCTGCTTCGCCGCTATCAGCGCATGCATCGGCACGCCACGTGGCCGCTGTACGCAGCGACGATGGCTATCGTAAAAATGTATACCAATGATCGCCCCATCGCCCGCCGTGCCCGCTCGGTATTGCTGCAGGCCAGTCAAACGCTGTCGCCCGTTCGGTATGCCATCGCGCGCACGCTTGCGGCGGGCGGCCACGGTGTTTTCAGCCCTTCCCGACATCGCGGCTGAACAGTGCGTTCTATCATTTACGCACCGCTCACACCGCCGCTGGCAACGTGAGAGCCCTTACTGCACGGAGGACGCCATGAGCCGCCACTATGATCTTGAAAACACCGTCAACGGCGTCCGTGAGCGCGTTCGCCACTATGCCGGCGAAGCCGCCGACCGGGCGGACGATCTGATGGAACGCGGCCGTGACGCCGGTCGCCGCTTCGGCCGCAACCGCAACACCTATGCCCGCCGCATCGGCCACGCCGCAGAGGATTTCGCCGATGAGGCGAACTACCAGTACCGCCGCCTGCGCCGCAACGTGACCCGCCACCCGGTGGCGACCACGGCCATCGTCGCAGGCACGGTCGGCGCGTTTTTCCTGCTGCGTCATCTTTTCCGCAGCCGCGACGATGATTGAACAAGGTTCGTGACCGACAAAACCCGCCGAAAGGCGGGTTTTTTATGGCCACGTGTTACTGCTTGGGAAGATGGCATTGCGCCCTCCCCTGATTGATTCCTCACCCTGGGTGTGAAGTCATTTCACTGCAGCGGCGTTTTTGGCGAGTGGCCATCGCGCCACACTTCCTGTGTCCGCCAAACCCCGGCGGTTCATCAGGAGCATCGACATGACCCAGCAGCTTCTTTCCAGGGACGAGACCTACGCACGCGGCCTGGTGTTGTTTGAACGCCTGCATGGTGGGCATAGCGGTCAACAACTGGCCGAATCACGCGAGGACATCTGCCCTGATTTCCTGACCATGACCATGCAATGGGCATTCGCCGGCGTGCTGGACCGCCCCGGACTTGATCTGGCGACACGGGAACTGGTGGTAATCGCGTGTTGCGTGACGCAGGGCTATCTCCTGCCGCAACTGCGAGCACACATCGAAGCGGCGCTGGTGGCCGGCGCATCCCGCGAGCAGATCATCGAGACGATCCTGCAAACGATGTTCTATGCCGGCGGTGCGGCGGTCAACAATGCACTGGGCGTTGCTGCGGAGGTCTTTGCCGCGACTCAGCCCTCGGAGCCTCTCGTCGAAAAGTGATCGAGCGCGAACTCGACGAATGCCCGCAACTTGGCGGGAAGTTCCACGTCACGCGCATAAAGCAGATAGAAATCGCGACCACGCGCCGAGTAGCCCTCCAGCAGTCGGCGCAAGCGTCCTGTCTCGAGATCCGTCTTCACCAAGCCAAGCGGCTGCAGGATGATGCCGCCGCCAGCGAGCGCGGCCTCGCGTAGCGCGGGACCGTTATCGACGCGCAAGCGGTAGGTCACGGGCACCTCGTGCGGACCATCCGGCCCCTCGAATCGCCACGCGTGTCGCGGCCCCCAACGGGTGTGGCCCAGACAATCGTGGGTCAGCAGATCGTCTGGCGTCATTGGGGTACCGCGCCGGGCCAGATAGTCTGGCGATGCGCAAACAACCATCCGGTAGTACGGCGGCAACGATCGCGCAACCAGTGACGAATCCGCCAGCGGCCCGATGCGGAACGCGAGATCAACACCGTCGCCCACGGGATCGACAGGCGCATCCGTCAGCACCAGCTCGATATCCACGCCCGGGTACTTCGCCTGAAATGTCGCCATGGCGGGCGCCAGTTGCGTTACGCCAAACGAGATGGGCGCAGCGATGCGCAGCTGTCCGGAGGGATCACCACGCAGTGCGGTTGCGTCATCGTCCGCCGCTTCGACTCGATCGAGTATGTCGCGACAACGCTCGAAATACAGGGCCCCCGCTTCGGTAAGTTGGTGGCGGCGAGTCGTACGATGAAGCAGCTTGGTGCCAAGGCGAGCCTCCAGCGTATTCAGGTGCTTGCCCACCATGCTTGGCGACAGACCCAACTTGTCGGCCGTTGCCGTCAGGCTACCGGTGCGCACGATCTCGACGAACACTGTCATGCTTTCGAAGCGGTCCATGACGTAACGACAGGCTATGGGTGAGGAGTGCCCTATGGTGACGGAACCGTATCGCGTTGTGTCGGCTGGCCGTCCACTCATTGACGCTCTTGCGGCATCACTTTTCGCAATAGCGTTCAAGAAAAAGCCCGCCATAAGGCGGGCTTTTTCAGTACATCAACGCTATCGGCGTCAGACCGTTTCCGGGTTCGGCTTGTCCGGATCCAGCTTGTACGTCTTGATGGCGCGGGCAACATCCTTGGCGTTGACCTTGCCTTCCTTCGCCAGCGCCGCCAGGGCCGCCTGCGCGATCCAGTAACGATCGACTTCGAAGAAGCCACGCAGGTGCTCGCGCGTATCCGAGCGGCCAAAGCCGTCGGTACCCAGCACGGTGTAACGCATACCGTCCGGCATGAAAGCGCGGATCTGGTCGGCGTACTCGCGCACGTAGTCAGTAGCCGCCACGGCCGGACCCTGATGGCCCTGCAGCAGGCTGGTGACGTACGGCAGTCGCTGCTCGGCTTCCGGATGCAGACGGTTCCAGCGCTCGGCATCGAAACCGTCGCGACGCAGCTCGACAAAGCTCGGGCAGGACCAGATGTCGGCGGTCACGCCGAAATCCTTCTCCAGCAGCTCAGCGGCAGCGATGACTTCGCGCAGGATGGTGCCCGAACCCAGCAACTGCACGCGCGGCTCGCCCTTCTTCGGCTTGCCGGCATCCTTCAACAGGTACATACCCTTGATGATGCCTTCCTCGACGCCCTGCGGCAGATCGGGGTGGCTGTAGTTCTCGTTCATCACGGTGATGTAGTAGTAGACGTCTTCCTGCTCCTGCACCATGCGACGGGTGCCGTCCTGCAGGATCACCGCGATCTCGTACGAGAAGGTCGGGTCGTACGACTTCACGTTCGGGATGGAGCCGGCCATCAGATGCGAGTGGCCGTCTTCATGCTGCAGGCCTTCGCCGTTGAGCGTGGTACGACCAGCGGTGCCGCCGATGAGGAAGCCGCGCGCACGCATGTCGCCCGCCGCCCAGGCCAGGTCGCCGATGCGCTGGAAGCCGAACATCGAGTAATAGATGAAGAACGGCAGCATCGCCTGGTTGCTGATGCTGTAGCTGGTGGCTGCAGCCATCCAGGCAGCCATGCCGCCAGCCTCGGAGATGCCTTCCTGCAGCACCTGACCCTTCTGGTCTTCGCGGTAGTACAGCAGCTGGTCGGCGTCCTGCGGACGATACTTCTGACCGAACGGCGCGTAGATGCCGATCTGGCGGAACATGCCTTCCATACCGAACGTGCGGGCTTCGTCAGCCACGATCGGCACGATGCGCTCACCGATCTGCTTGTCGCGCAGCAGCAGGTTCATGCCGCGCACCAGCGCCATGGTGGTGGAAATTTCGCGCTCGCCGGTGCCCTTGGTGATCTGCTCGAACGCCGCCAGTTCCGGCGTCTTGAGCTTGGCATCGGCGTGACGACGACGCTGCGGCAGGAAACCACCCAGCGCGCGGCGACGCTCCATCATGTACTCCACTTCCGGCGAGTTCTTGCCCGGGTGGAAGTACGGCACGTCGGCCAGCTTGTCGTCCGTCACCGGAATATTGAAGCGGTCGCGGAAGTGGCGCACGGCGTCAGCGTCCAGCTTCTTCTGCTGGTGCGTCGGGTTCTGCGATTCACCAGCTGCACCCATGCCGTAGCCCTTCACCGTCTTGGCGAGGATCACGGTCGGCATGCCCTTGGTCTTCGTGGCCTGATCGTAGGCCGCGTACACCTTGTGCGGATCGTGGCCACCGCGGTTGAGGCGCCAGATGTCGTCGTCCGACAGGTTGGCGACCATCTCGCGGGTTTCGGGATACTTGTTGAAGAAATGCTCGCGCGTGTATGCGCCACCGAAGGCCTTGCAGGCCTGGTACTCGCCGTCGACGGTTTCCATCATCAGCTTGCGCAGCACGCCCTTGGTGTCGCGGGCGAGGAGCGGATCCCAGTAGCTGCCCCAGACGACCTTGATGGCGTTCCAGCCTGCGCCACGGAACACGCCTTCCAGTTCCTGGATGATCTTGCCGTTACCGCGCACCGGACCGTCCAGGCGCTGCAGGTTGGCGTTGATCACGAACACCAGGTTGTCCAGACCTTCGCGGCCGGCCAACGAGATGGCACCGAGCGACTCGGGCTCATCGGTTTCGCCGTCACCCATGAAGCACCAGATCTTGCGGTCGGTCTTCGGCATCAGGCCGCGGTGTTCCAGGTACTTCCAGAACTGCGCCTGATAGATCGCCTGGATCGGGCCCAGACCCATCGACACCGTCGGCACCTGCCAGTAATCCGGCATCAACCACGGGTGCGGGTACGAGGACAGGCCGCGACCATGGCCAGCCACTTCCATGCGGAACAGGTCGAGCTGTTCCTCGGCAATGCGGCCTTCCAGGAAGGAGCGTGCGTAGATACCCGGGCTGGAGTGGCCCTGATGGAACACCAGATCACCCGGGTGATCGGCGCTCGGCGCACGCCAGAAATGGTTGAAACCCACGTCGTACAAGGTGGCCGACGATGCGAAGCTCGCGATGTGACCGCCCAGCTCGCCCGGCTTACGGTTGGCGCGCACAACCATCGCCATCGCGTTCCAGCGAATCAGGGTGCGGATGCGCCATTCCATGGCGGCGTCGCCCGGCATCTTGGCTTCGTTGCCCGGCGAAATGGTGTTGACGTATTCGGTGGTCGGGTTGAACGGCAGGTAGCCGCCGGCCCGGCGCGTCGAATCGACCATCTTCTCCAAGAGGTAATGCGCGCGCTCGGTGCCATCGTGGTTGATGACGGCATTGAGCGATTCGACCCATTCCTGGGTTTCGGTCGGGTCGAGGTCTTGATGAAGGATGTCGTCGAGCTGATCCATGGGGAGCTTCTCTCCGCGGCGCCGGGGGCTTGGCGCGGCTATAGGTGGATCGCCTCCGGGTGAGAGGCGGGAAACCCTCCGAGTGTAGCTCCGGCGGGGTTTTTCGCCAATTGGATCGAGACAATACGGGGGCGAATGGAGATGGAGCGAAGGGGTTCGACTTTGGTCGGGGTGGCTATCGCTTGAGGCTTCTTTCTTATGAAGCGTGGTGGAGGGGCTCGTTGTTTTGTTTGGTTGTGATTTCGCGACGACCCGGCTCCCTCTCCCCTCCGGGCGACCCGAAGGTAGTCCCCTTTTTGGGAGAGAGGGTTGGGGTGAGGGGCGGGTGCTCGCCTTATCGTTTCATCTTTGGCCGTCATCCCGGTGGTGGTCGGGAGCCCGTTTCGTCAGTGGTCGGCTGTCGCTTCGTGCGTTACCGCGACCTGGCCGCTTACGCAGCGGGCGTTTCGATCGTCTGCCGACGCTCGAGTCACTTTTCTTTTGCTCGCCCAAAAGAAAAGTAACCCAAAGAAAATGGCCGTAAGGCCAACGCCCGCAGCATGTCCTTGGGATAAGCCCGAACGGCTGAGGAATCGTGTGGCTTGGCCACCTTCGCCTCTACACAGCGGGTACGCCGAAGCGCTTCGCAACGCGCCGGTGCGGGGAGGACTTAAAGCAGGCCGTGCTACGCTTCCCGATCGCTGAGGCTAGGGAGAGAGGACGCTACGCTTTCCTACCGCCGAGGCGAGGTAAAGGGAGCGCTACGCTTTCCCACCACTGGGGCAACGGAAAGCAGGCGCTACGCTTCCCAACCGCTGTGGAAAACTCGCCACCTAACGGCGTCGCTTTTCTCTTCTGCCTCGACTTTGTGCACCTAGAGCAGGAGCAACGCAACCCGCCGCGATGCGATGTGCAGCTTCGCTGCACGAGCCGTCTGCTGTCGCTTTTGATCTTCCGGGCCCCGTATGAGGCGGCGGGCGGATGGAGATCAGGCCCGCAGGGGAATCGGCAGGGATGCCGATTCCTTTTCGTCGGGGCAGGAGCCCCGTCGAAAAGCCCGGAACCCGACCGCGTACCTGGAGGGCGTAGCCCGGAAGGCGCCGATTCCGGGGGGCCCTTCTCTTTGGTTACTTTCTCTTGGGCAAGCAAGAGAAAGTGACCCGGCCTCCGGCAGGAGGTCGGAACGCCCGCTGCGTAAGCGGCCAGATCGCGATCACGCGATAACCAAGCGATACCGCTACTGGACCCCGGCCCTTGCCCCCTTTTGCGGGGTGCGCCGGGGTGACGGCTAAAGATGAAGCCATGAGGCGAGCACCCACCCCTCACCCCAACCCTCTCCCCGTAGGGGAGAGGGAGAAATAAACAACGTCACCGCACCTTCGCAACACACCCCACACATCAGCAAAACAACCCACCAAAAACAAAAACGGGACCCTCAAGGCCCCGTTCTCGCAAAACATCAAACCAACCTAACCTCAACTACGACGATCACTCTGCGCCTGGCGAATCTGCGCATCCACCGCTGCAATCGCCGTCATATTCACCACGCGACGCGGCGTCGCCGCCGGCGTGAGGATATGCGCGGGCTTGTTGATGCCCATCAAGATCGGACCGATCGCCACACCGTCCGTCATCACACGCACCATGTTGTAGGTGATGTTGGCGGCGTCGAGGTTCGGCATCACGAACAGGTTGGCGCGGCCGGACAGCGTGGTGTTGGGGAACATGCGCAAGCGCAATGCCTCATCCCATGCGGTGTCGGCCTGCATTTCGCCGTCCATGTCGAGCTTGGGGCCACGCTGCACGAGAATCTCGCGGACCTTGCGCATCTTCGCCGCGCTGGCGTTCTCGTGGCTGCCGTAGTTGGAATGCGACAACAGCGCAATCTTCGGCTCGATGCCGAACAGCTTCAGGCGATAACTCGCCTGCAGCGTCGCCTCGGCGATCTGCTCGGCGGTGGGATCGCACTGCACGTGCGTGTCGAGAAAGAACCACGCGCCCTGATCGTTGATCACGCCCGTCATGGCCGAGGTGCACGACACGCCCGGGTCCAGGCCGAACACGCTTCGCATGTAGCCGAGCTTCTTGTGGAAGCGACCGACCAGGCCGCAGATCATCGCGTCGGCTTCGCCACGCTCCACCATCAACGAAGCAATCAGCGTAGGACGCGAGCGCATCAGGTTCTTTGCCGCCGCCGGCGAGACGCCACGGCGTTCGGTCAGCGCGTGATACTGCTGCCAGTATTCGTTGAAACGCGGATCGTCATCGATGTTGGTGATTTCGAAATCGACGCCCTTGCGCATACGCAGGCCAAGGCGCTCGATACGTGTATCGATCACGCTGGGGCGACCAATCAGGATCGGGAAGGCGAGGCGCTCGTCGATTACCGTCTGTACCGCGCGCAGCACGGTCTCTTCCTCGCCCTCGGCGTACACCACGCGCTTGATGTCAGCACGCGCACGCTCGTACACCGGCTTCATCAGCAGACCGGTGCGATAGATGAACTGGCCGAGCTTTTCCTTGTACGCGTCCATATCCACGATGGGGCGCGTGGCCACGCCGGAATCCATCGCGGCCTGCGCCACTGCCGGCGCCAGCATCACTAGCAGGCGCGGATCGAACGGGCGCGGGATGAGGTACTCAGGGCCGAAGGTCGGGATGTCCCCGCCGTAGGCGCTGGCGAGGTCACCGGCTTCCATGCGGGCCAGTTCGGCGATGGCACGCACGCAGGCGATCTTCATCGCCTCGTTGATGCCCGTGGCGCCTACGTCAAGCGCGCCGCGGAAGATGTACGGGAAGCACAGCGCGTTGTTGACCTGGTTCGGGTAGTCCGAGCGGCCCGTGCCGATGATGCAATCGGGACGTACCTTCTTGGCATCTTCCGGCGAAATCTCGGGATTGGGGTTGGCCAACGCAAAAATGACCGGTTTATCGGCCATGGTGGCGACCATTTCCGGCTTCAGGATGCCGCCGGCGGACAGGCCCAGGAACACATCCGCGCCCACGACGATCTCGGCCAGCGTGCGCTTGTCGGTGTTACGCGCATAGCGCTGCTTGTCCGGATCCATCTGGTCACGGCCGGTGTACAGCACGCCTTCGCGATCGAACGCTAGGATGTTCTCCGGCTTCAAGCCCAGCGCCACCAGCATATCCAGGCACGCAATGCCCGCGGCGCCCACGCCGGTGGTGGCGAGCTTGACGTCCTCGATCTTCTTGCCGACCACTTCCAGCGCATTGACCACAGCGGCGCCGACGATGATGGCCGTGCCATGCTGATCGTCGTGGAACACGGGGATCTTCATCCGCTCGCGCAGCTTGCGCTCAACGATGAAGCACTCCGGCGCCTTGATGTCTTCGAGATTGATACCGCCGAACGTCGGCTCGAGCGAGGCGATGATGTCGACCAGCTTGTCCGGGTCGCGCTCGTTGATCTCGATGTCGAACACATCGATACCAGCGAACTTCTGGAACAGCACGCCCTTGCCTTCCATCACCGGCTTGCCGGCGAGCGGACCAATGTCGCCCAGGCCCAGCACGGCGGTGCCGTTGGTAATGACGGCGACAAGGTTGCCGCGCGCAGTCATTTCACTGGCGGCGTTTGGGTCTTCGACAATGGCCTCGCAGGCATAGGCCACGCCGGGCGAGTACGCCAGCGCCAGGTCGCGCTGCGTGACCATCGGCTTGGTCGCGGAGACCTTGATCTTTCCGGGACGTGGGAGGCGGTGATACTCGAGAGCGGCGAGGCGCAGTTCTTCGGGAAGGGCCATGGGATAGAGGGATCAGATGTGATGGGGAATCGGGGCCGCAATAGCGGTATCGGGCAATGGTATCACCGGCGACACCCCTCTCCCGACCGTGCGGTGCAGCATGGTGACGCGGTGGTTCACACAACTGGTATGCAAGCGGAAGACACCGCGAGCAAACCATCGATCATCAAAGACTGAGCGACAACGTCTCCGCCTGCACCTTGCCCATGTGTATGCGATTGACGAACAAGGAGAAGGCCAGCTTGCCCGCCAGTCCGTGAGCATGCTGCATCCAGGGCGGCAGCCAGCGTGGCGCGGCGATCGCACCGGACTCAAAGTACGGTTGCAGGCTGATGACATCGTGCAGCGCCAGCTTGCCGGCGAAGAGATTCCGCAGCATGTCCATGCGGCGCTGCTTGAGCGCCCAGCGGAAGAAGGTGTGCACGGTGAGCAAGCCGGACAGGTAGACGTTGTCTTTCGCGAACGCTGCGCCGCCGGTGAGCGGCACGCCGCGGAACACGCGCTGCGCCGAGTGGAAGCTATCCGCCGGGTTCTGCCCGCACTCGCTGAAGAAACGGTAGACCTCAACGAAATCCGCACCACTTAGCGCCATGTCGATCGCCAGAATGCGCAGGCTGATGCGCTTGAGCCGCGAAATGTCGATGGCGCCCGAGATCAGTTCGGCGAACACCGCCAAGCCTTCCTGCGTGGCGGTGACGCGGGGCGAGGTGCGCCCAAACGAGGCAAGCAGCGGCTGCGCGCGCCCATTGAGCGCAGTCAACGAGTGGACGAGGGCCTCGTGGGCCAGCAACTGGTGCCGGTCGTAATCGGTGAAACGCGTACCGCCGCGCAGGCGGATGCGTGTGGCGCCGGCCGCCGCCTTGGCGGTGAGTTCCGGATCCACCTCCACGGAGATCAACGGCTCGCCGAAGAAGTCATCCAATGTTTTGCTCAAGTCCGCGCGCAGTTCGTCGGCGGAAATCGCCACGTTCACGTCATCCGCGATCAGGTCCGAACCCAATTCGTCCGACAGCTCGACAAAGTAGCGAGCGGCGTCGAGGTTGCTGCGGTCGCTGCCTGGAATCACGTCGCCTGGGCGGCCGTACAACACGATGGACGGTGCCGTCACTTGATCCGTGCCCACCGCTTCGAGCATCTCGGCGGCAATGCGCCATGACTCGGCTGTGCGGCACAGGTACTCGCCGAGCGGGTCGTCGTAGCCCGCCTCGCGCTCGATCGCGGCCAGTTCGGCGCGCTCGGTGGAGAGATCCGGTACGTGGTAGTTCACCTCCGGCAGCGTGAACTGGCCTTTGGCATAGGCCGCGATCATGCGGTCTTCCAGCGAGGCGGGCCAGGCCACCGTGGGAAGGATGCGAATGCCTTTGACCGCCGCCAGCAGGCGCTGGTCGAGGTCGGCGTAGCGTTGCAACTCGGGGCTGAAGCGGGTGGCGTCGACGTTCATGCCTTCCTCCGGCGTGCTGCGTCCACGGACTCGATCAACTGCGTGGCAATGGGATTGGGCTTGAACATGGCAAAAAAGCTCTGGCGACTGACTGGCACGAAGGCAATCGTCTTACCCAGATGGGAAGACTCTGTGCGAAGGGTCAAGGAAATACGGGGCGGATTGATGAACATCGTGACGCTTACGTTCATCACGTTGTCGAGCGCGACGCTTACTTGATCGCCGCGATTCCTGACCAGGAGGTGGTCGCCAGTCAGCCACACCTCATCAACCAGATCAAAGATGATGAGCTTGAAGATCACGAATCCGATGATCGCCATGAAAACCGGGGGCATCAGCGCCATCCAGGGCTCGACCCGCTTCCCCGCACCATGGGGCGCTATCCACATCCCGGTTACGCTGATGGCAACCATGCCGAACCAGAACAAGGGAAACAGCCGCTTGTAAAAAAAAGTCCAACGCGACGACAGCCGCTGCATGCCCGCTCCCCAAACCACGATGCCCCGATACTAGTGCCTTCCGGCCCCAAGGCAGCAAAACCGCGGCGTTCAACTATTCCCGGTCGCGGGTATGACGATTGCCATGCGGCTTGGTCGCCGGCCGTCCGCCGCGCTGGCGGCGCAGCTTGGCTTCCAGCGTTGTCGCCTGTTCTTCGCGCTCGTCCCGCAGCTTCAGATAGTTGCGCCAGCGCTCGGCGGACAGATCGCCACTATCCAGCGCCGCCTGCACGGCGCAGCCCGGCTCGCTGCCATGGCCGCAATCGGCAAAGCGGCATTGCTCCGCCAGCGCGTCGATATCGGCGAACAGATCCAGGTTTTCCTCGCCGGTGAGCTTGAGCTCACGCATGCCAGGGGTGTCGATCAGGCAGCCGCCACTGGGCAACTGCAACAGTGCCCGGTAGGTCGTGGTGTGGCGTCCGCGGCTGTCGTGTCCACGGACGGCGCTGGTGGCCATCCTCTCGGTGCCCAGCAGCGTATTGGTAAGCGTGGATTTACCCGCGCCGGACGAACCCACCAGTACGGCGCTGTCACCGGGCTGCAGATAGGGCAACAGCAGGTCGATACTGGCCGGGTCCTTGCCATTGATGGCATGGATGGGCGTGCCCTGCGGCAGCCGCGCACGCAGCGCCGCCAGCAGTTCGGCCGCGTCGTCACGGGTATCGAGTTTGCTCAACAGCACCACGGGCTGGGCCCCGGAGCCCTCGGTCAGCGAGAGATAGCGCTCAATGCGTGCGGGGTTGAAGTCGCCATCCAGGCCGGTCAGCACCAGCACGTAGTCGATGTTGGTGGCGATGATCTGGCGCTCGTAGCGCTCGCCGGCCGCCGCCCGGGAAAGCACCGTCCGCCGCGGTTGCACCTGCACGATGTGCGGCGGCTTGCCAGACTCGATTTCCACGAAGTCGCCCACCGCTGGCCGTTCGGCTGGATCCAGGCTGCGCTTGAGGAAATGACCGGCCGGCTGCGCGCCGAACAGGTGTTCGCCATCGTGCAGTTCATAGCCCGCACGGTGTTGAGCGACCACACGGGCCAACTGCCTACCCTCGGAGGGTAGGGTCTCGCCACGCCAGCCGATGCGGCGCAGTCGTTCGATGATTTCGGGGGCCATCATGGGCACTCATTATGCCTTGGGATGCCCTGTTTCATTCCACAAGGATGACGCAGGACACGCCCAAGGGCGCCCCGCCTCAAAAAAGCCCCAGAAACGGCGTTTTTTGACTCCCACCCCACGCAAAGACGCTGTTAGCATCCGGTTGACGGCTGCTTTCTTGCGCCGCAACAACATCAAGACGAAGGACGCTTGCGTTGGCCTCGATCAAACCCAGTGCGCACCTGGCGGACGTGCGCTATGAAATCCGCGGCGCCCTCACCCGGCGATCCCGTGAGCTGGAGGCCGCTGGCCTGCCGATCATCAAGCTCAATATCGGCAACCCCGGCCGCTACGGTTTCGAAACCCCCGCCCATCTGCGCGAGGCCATCGCCCGCCATCTGCACGACAGCGAGGCCTACGGCCACGAGCAAGGTCTGGAAGAGGCCCGCGAAGCCATCGCCGCGCAGCAGCGTGGCCGCGGCGCGCATGGCGTGGAAGTGGAGCGCATCTTCGTAGGCAACGGCGTCAGTGAGCTGATTGACCTGAGCCTGCGCGCCCTGCTGCAACCGGGTGACGAGGTGCTGCTGCCCAGCCCCGATTACCCGTTGTGGAGTGCCGCGACCATCCTCAATGACGGCAAGCCGCGCTATTACCGCTGTCTGGCGGAAAACGGCCACCTGCCCGATCCGGACGAAATCGAATCACTGATCACCCCGCGCACCCGCGCTCTGGTGCTGATCAACCCGAACAATCCGACCGGCGCGGTGTATCCGCGTGAGCTGCTGGAACGCATTGTCGACATCGCCGCACGCCATCGCCTGCTGCTGCTCAGCGATGAGATTTACGACGAGATTCTGTACGACGGCACCGCGTTTCAACCGCTGGCGGCTGTCGCCGGCGATGTGCCTTGCGTGAGCTTCGGCGGCCTGAGCAAGGTGCATCGCGCTTGCGGTTACCGCGTGGGCTGGATGAGCCTGTCGGGTGATCCTTCGCGCACCACCGACTATCGCGACGCCCTGCAATTGCTGGCCGCGTTGCGCCTGTGCGCCAACGTCACGGCCCAGTGGGCCGTGCGCCCCGCGCTGGAATCCGCACCGACCATCAACACGCTCACCGCGCCGGGTGGCCGCCTGCACGAGGCGCGCCGCGCCGTGCTGGACGGCGTGGCCGCCAGCCAGTTCCTTGACCTGGTATCGCCTGCCGGTGCGCTGTATGCCTTCCCTCGCGTGCGCGCCGATCGCATCGCCGATTTCGACGACAACGCCTTTGCGCTGCGCCTGCTGGAAGAGGAATCGGTGCTGGTCGTGCCCGGCAGCAGCTTCAACGTGCCGCACAGCCGCCACCTGCGCCTGACCCTGTTACCGCCGCCCGAGCAGCTGCGCGAGGTGTTTGAACGCATCGAGCGCGTGCTTTCCGGCATGGCCCGGACGCAGAAGCCGCGCGCGGCAGCGGTTGCCTGACGCGTGTTGCGCTATCTCGCGCTAGGCGATTCGTATTCCATCGGCGAAGGGGTGCCCGAAGCCGGTCGCTGGCCCATGCAGTTGGCGGTGCGCCTGCGCCGCGAAAACGTGGCGCTGGATGACCCGACCATCGTCGCCACCACCGGCTGGACCACGGACGAGCTGTCCGCCGCCATGGATGCCACTCCGTTTACGCCCCCCTACGACCTGGTCAGCCTGCTGATTGGTGTGAACAACCAGTACCGCGGGCGTAGCGCCGATGACTACCGCGACGAGTTCCGCCGCATGCTCGACCGCGCCATCGGCCTGGCCGGCCAGCGCGCCGGGCGCGTGCTGGTGCTGTCTATTCCCGATTGGGGCGTTACACCGTTTGCACACGGCAGCGGCCGCGACGTACTGCGCATCGCCGACGAACTGGACGTCTATAACGCCATCGCCCGCGAAGAAGCCGATCGCCTCGGCGCATCGTTCGTCGACATCACCGGCATTTCCCGCCAGCACCCCGCCCTGTTGGCGGACGATGGCCTGCACCCGTCCTCGGCGCAGTACGCGCTGTGGACGGAGGCGGCCGTGCCGACCGCCCTGGCGATGCTCACCGGCTGACAGATCGTTTCTGCGAGAAAAGTGGCGGGGCTTGCGCGGAAACCACACTGCAACCTTCCCGCCATCCCACGGTGACGTAACCACGGCATTCTGGCATCCCGGTAACCACCGGGAGAGACTGCCATGGCGACCTTCCACTGCCGCAGCGCCTTCATATCAGACGTGCATCTGGGCACACCTGACTGCAAGGCCCGCTACCTGCTCGACTTCCTGCGCAAACTGCGTTGCGAAAAGCTGTACCTCGTCGGCGACATCATCGACATGGAAGCACTGGCTCGCCGCACGTGGTGGCATGCCGACCACGGTGCCGTCATCGCCGAAGTGCTGGACCTTGCCCGTCGAGGCGTCGAGGTCATCTACATCCCCGGCAACCATGACGCACCCGTGCGTGGGTTGGCCGGCCAGAGTTTCGGTGGCGTAAAGATCGAACTGGACGCGGTGCACGAAGGCGCCGACGGCCGCCGCTACCACGTCAGTCACGGTGACGAATTCGATCCGGAGCAGGTTGGGCGCACATGGATGGTGCACCTGGGGGAGGTAATGCATCGCTTCATCTGTTGGACCAATCGACGGGTCCACGCAATGCGCAGCCGCCTGGAATTACCCTATCTGCCGCTGTCGATCATCGTGAAGTCGCACATCGGCAAGGCCCTGGCTTATATCCGCGCCTACGAAGAACGCGTGGCGAACGATGCCCGCGAGCGTGGTTTCGACGGCCATATCTGCGGCCACATCCACTTCGGCCACGTGCGCGATATGAATGGTGTGCTGTATCTCAACGACGGCGATTGGGTGGAGCATTGCACGGTGCTGGTGGAAGACCACACTGGCGCGATGGAGTTGATCCATTGGAGCGAGCAGTACGCGCCGCTGGGGCGCGCCAGTCGCGAACTGGTGTTGCCTTCGCCTGCTGCTGCGTTGGCGCTGGCGCCACTCACGCGGGCGAAGTTGGATTTGACGGAGTTGAGGCCGGCGGCGTAGCGGTTTGTAGGGTGGTTTTTGGTTTCGCAACCTGTGCGTGTACCGCAATGGCGGTAAGGGCCAGGAGCAATTTGCAACGGTGAAGTTAGTCGTCTCGCGTTGTTGGTGGTTGGTGGTTGGTGGTTGCATCGTGCGCTACCGCGATCGGGCCGCTTACGCAGCGGGCGTTTCGATCGTCTGCCGACGCTCGAGTCACTTTTCTTTTGCTCGCCCAAAAGAAAAGTAACCCAAAGAAAATGGCCGCAAGGCCAACGCCCGCAGCATTTCGATGGGATAAGCCCGATCGGCTGAGGAATCGTGTTGCTTGGTCACCTTCGCCTCTACACAGCGGGTACGCCGTAGCGCTTCGCAACGCGCCGGTGCGGAGAGGACTTAAAGCAGCTTTCGCTACGCTTCC
>NZ_JAELTQ010000002.1 GCF_016428905.1 Dyella sp. ASV24
GATACGGTGCTGGCAAGCTATGCCTACGATCCATTCGATCACCGATTGGTCAAGGAAGTATCTGCTGGCGCTGCCGCACGGGGCGCCACAGAGATCGGAAAAACACTGTTTCTGCACGGTGAAGAAGGACTGCTCGCCGAGGCAGCTGCGGATGGCAGCTTGCGTCGCAGCTACGGGTGGCATCCGGACCATCCGTATGCGACGTATCCGCTGTTCCAGCGCGCGGGTAACGACTACTTCTACTATCACAACGACCAGCTCGGCACGCCGTGGCGCGTAACGAACAAAGACGGCGCGGTCGTCTGGTCAGCCAGTGACTATTCCGCCTTTGGTACAGCCAAGGTCGCCGCTGACGCGAGGATCGTGCAGCCATGGCGCCTGCCGGGCCAGTACCTGGATGCGGAAACGGGCCTGCACTACAACCTGCGCCGCTATTACGAAGCAGACACGGGCCGTTATGTCAGCGAAGACCCGATTGGCTTTCAGGGCGGCACCAACGTCTACGCCTACGCGCGCCACTCACCAACGAACTTCTACGATCCCACCGGCGAATTCGCGCCACTGGCGTGTCTGGCCGTCAACTACATTCGGTGCGTGGCGGCCTGTGCGGCGCTCGAGGGCGTCACAGGGCTGATCCTGGATCCATGCAACATCGATATTCCGGACATCCTCAAGGACTGCGCGAAGGAATGTCTGTGGAGCATGCTGCCGATTCCGAACCCGTGCGGAAAGCTGGGTAAGTGGCTGTCTGCTGCGATTGGTGTGGCCGAGGCTGCAGAGACCGCGTACGGCGCCTATGAAGCCGTAAACAATAGCTTTACCGGCGATACGTTGGTCAGTACTCCCGAAGGGCTTCGACGCATCGATTCTCTGCGTCCAAGCGACAAGGTGTTGGCTTACGCTGAGTGGGAGAACAAGACCCGCGTTGAGGTCATTTCCGATGTAGTTCTCTCACGCCATGAACAGAATATTGTTCTGATCACATTGGAGACGGGAAAAGAAATTCGTGCTACGGGTGGACATCCCTTCCACACACCGTCTGGCTGGCGTGCGGCGCAACTACTGCAAGCTGGCGGGCAGCTCGATGTCAAGGGCGATGACGGCAAGATCAAGCCGATCACGATAGCCAAGATTGCCAGGCATGTAGAGACGATTGACGTCTACAACCTGGAGGTAGCAAATGCCCACACGTTCTATGTAGGCGCCGATGGCGTTCTTGTACACAATGGCGCGCCGGGACCTTTTGCAAAGTATCGGGGTATGCCGGGAGTCTACGAGTTCACGGATCCAGCAGGTAACTGGTACGTGGGCAAGGCCGCCGATGCAGCTGATCGTCTTGGTAAGCATTGTAGAAAGGGGCGCTTCAAGCCTGGAAACGAAAAATTCACCCACATGCCGGGCTCCACCGACGCACAGCGCAGGGCCGAGGAGTTGAGGCGGCTGATCGGGAAGGGCGGTCCAAATGCCCCGGGTGTTTTGAACAAGAGGTTGTGATCATGCTTGAGTACACGAAAGGGGCTGATGGTTCGACGCTGCCGTACGTGATAGGCACTCTTTCTGCGGAAGATTTCGCCGAGTTCATGTCGAGTGGCGCACCGGTTCTGTCCTTGAACGCCGGCCTTGGCTGGGCCGGCGATCTTGGTTTTCTTCGCGAGAAGCCGGATTTTGCTGGCCGCGGACTTCATCTGCTTCCTGTAGAGCATGCGTTCGACGTCACGTCACTCAACGAAATCACATCACTGCGCTATCTCTACCTTGGTCTAGGTTGCAGGGGGGGCTTTGACGTGTCCCTTCACGACCGCCTTGAGGAACTGAGGATGTTCGCCTCGCCAAGCGCCATTAAACTGAAGTTGGCGAACAGCCGCCTGAAGGCGCTCTACTGTCGGGGGAGTGACATCAAAGATCCTTCAGTACTCTCGACCATGAAAGGTCTTGTTTCACTGAGCATCAACAAAGCGACTTTTGAGCCCGATCAACTCCCCAAAGATATGCCGATTCGGTTTGCAGAGTTCTATGCCTGGAGCAAGCTTAAGGATCTGAGTGGAATATCGGCGTGGCCACTCCGGGATCTTAAGCTCTCTTCGTGTAGGCATATCGCCGACTACAGTTCGATCTCGAAGCTAGACAAACTGGAAACGCTCTTTCTGGACGATTGCTCATCGCTTCCTTCTGCCGAGATGTTGAAAGGGCTACGCCATCTGCACGAAATTGATATGCGAGGGACCGAGTTCGTGGACAAGGACATTTCCTCACTTGCTTCTCTTCCTCTGGATGTGTTGAGGCTGAGCGGGAAGGGCTATTTTCCCGATCCGGAGACATGGGCTGACGAGCGATAAGAACGGGCAGAAGCTGGCTATCGACATCCACCTGACGCCGGGGGCCCGGATATGAAGATTCAATAGGGAATGTCGCGGCAAATAATCGAGTTCAGCCTCGCTAAAACCTATTGAACGGCCCTCGGCTCTATGCCAGACTCAGCAAGAATTTGCGAATCGTAAAATCAAGCGATTCGTGAGGTGAACAGGGGACAAACTGCTTTCATTTGACCGTCTGACTCGTCGCCGTTGGCGCGAGTTCGGTCCGGGGACGGCTGTGCCTTGTTCGCCAAAACGGCGACCCGACAGGCATGTCTCTGGGAGCAAGCATGGATGCGATTTTCTGGCGGTTCTATCGCGCGACAAAGGA
The DNA here is from genome assembly GCF_016428905.1 of Dyella sp. ASV24. Classification (GTDB taxonomy): domain Bacteria; phylum Pseudomonadota; class Gammaproteobacteria; order Xanthomonadales; family Rhodanobacteraceae; genus Dyella. Next base: position 2,686 of record NZ_JAELTQ010000002.1, read on the forward strand.
TATGTCGCGGGCGTTTGGCGACTTATCTGCCACTAAACCAGTTAACGAGTTGTCGGTGCATAAGGGATCGTGCGCAGGACGCTGCGCGCGCGTTTCCCAATCGTCGAACCGCCGCGAGAGTGCGCCGTGAATCTACTCCGGTTGCTCCTGCTGCTCGCCTTCGCCGGTGGTGCCTATCACTGGTGGCACAAACACCAGATCGCACAGGTTGAGCGCGAGGTGATGAGCGACGCTTCCGACACGGGTTTTGTGCCGATGCAGCGCCCTATGAATACGCCTACGGGCGCCGTGCTGATTTTTGCGCCGCCCAATTGCCCGTCGGCAACGGCACAGCGGGCGCGTGCGTTGGCGCGTGGGCTTGAAGACCTCGGCATTCCGCATGTTGTGCTGGATGAAGCGTCGTTCGATATCGATGGCTCGGACCCGGCACTGATGGCGCGATTCCGCAGTGTCATGGAAGGGAAGGGGCCACCGGTTTTCGTACGGAACCGCGCGAAGGCCGCACCCACGATGGACGAGGTGCTTGCCGAGTACCGATCGGGGCGCCGGCGATGACGGCAGAAGAAGTGATCGATATGAGACGGGCGCTTTCCGGCACTGCTGGGCGCAGGGTGCGCTCCGCGGTTCCTTGCGTCAGTAGCCAATGGAATGAGCGGGCTTTTCGAGCGCCATAAGAAACGGATCGACGGGGGATGGCTGTGGTGAATGTCACATGGAAGCGTGCCAGTGCGGCGATCGCGCTGTGGATGAGCGCATTGTTCTTCAGCCCGCTCGATGCGCAGGAAACCGTCTGCGCTCGCGTCAAGATTGAGATCAAGCAGGAGTTGACGCTGGAGCGGCAGGCGTTCGATGCGGAGATGCGCATCTCGAACTCGCTGCCCAGCACGCCGCTCACCGAGATCAGCGTGGAAGTGAAGGTCACGGATGAGGCCGGCACACCCGTGCCCATCACCACGGATCCCAACGACGTTACGGCCAAGTTCTTCCTGCGCCAGACGCAGAAGCAGAACATCGACGACACCAACGGCAACGGCCAGGTGGCGCCGCAGGCGACAGCGACGATCAACTGGATGCTGATTCCCGCACCGGGTTCGGCGGGTACGACGCCGTTGGGTAAGCGCTATCTTGTTGGCGCCACGCTGCGTTATCGCTTTGGTACGGAAACGCACGTGATCGAACTGAATCCTGATTCGATCATGGTCAAGCCGTTGCCGTTGCTGACGCTGGACTACTTCCTGACGCGCGATATCGTCGGCGACGATCCGTTTACGCCGGAAATCGAGGCGCCGGAGCCGTACACACTGGGTGTGCGCGTGAAGAACAACGGCATGGCGGCCACCAAGGAGCTGAAGATCAATTCGGCCCAGCCGCGCATCATCGACAACCAGCAGGGTCTGCCGATCACCTTCCAGATTCTCGGCAGCTACGTGCAGGATCAGCCGGCATCCAACTCCCTGCTTATCAACTTCGGCGACATCGCACCCAACGCAAGCAAGATGGGCCGCTGGGTGATGGAGAGCAACATCGCCGGCAAGTTCGTGGACTTCACCGCCACGTTCACCCACTCCGATGAATTGGGTGGGGCGCTGACCTCGCTGTTGCAGGCGACCAATGCGCATCTGCTGCTGCGCGATGTGCGCGTGGACTTGCCCGGGCGCGACATGGTGCGCGACTTCCTGGGCATGGATGGCACGGTGCTTACCGTGTACGAGTCCAGCGGTGCGGATAGCCCTGTCACCGATCGCTCGGCCGAGGCCAATCTGACCGCGTCGGGTGGCGGCTATCGCCTGGCGATGCCGGCGACGCAGGGTTTTTTCTATGTACGCAGGCCTGACCCCTATCGTGGCCAGAAGGTGCTTGGCCCGGTCATGCGTGCCGATGCGAAGACCATTGCCGCAGAGAACGTATGGCTGTCCCGGACACGCAATCCGGACACCGAGCAGTGGGAGTACTGGTTCAATTTGTTCGACGTGAACTCGCCGGGCATTTATGACATGGCGTTCCGTGACATGGATACGGTGCCGGGTCCGCCAGTCATGCAGTTCATTCCTGATCGTGTGATCAAGGAGAAGCAGCAGCTCGGCTTCTTGGTGGAAGCGTCCAGCCCCACGCGCAGGCCGATCACGCTCAGCGCCGATCCTCTGCCGGCAGGTGCGACGTTCCATGACCAGGGCGACGGCACCGGCGTGTTCGATTGGGTACCGATGGTTGGCCAGTCGGGCACCTATGTCGTCAATTACGTAGCCACCGATGGCAGCCTGTCGGCGTCCCGTTCGGCCAAGATCACGGTGGAATCGGCTGAGCCGCCGCCGGGTCCGGCCATCCCCGTGCTGGTGGCGCCATTGGCTGGTGCTGAGGTGCCCGCGCTGCGACCGGCGCTGCAGGTACAGACGGGTGAGGCGAGCAATGACCCCACCCAGTCCGTGCAGTTCGAGCTATACGCCGATGCTGCCATGACGCAGAAGGTGGAGGACGCGACGGTTCCCCGAAACACTACGGCCCACCAGCCGACGAGCTGGACGCCGACGGCTGATCTGAATGACAACACGCATTACTGGTGGCGCGCGCGTGCGTTGGCGGCGGATGGCGTGAACAGCGCCTGGATTGACGGCGCGTTCTTCGTGAACCTGTTTAATGATCCGCCGGACATGTTCAACCTGACGTCGCCCGTGGCCGGTGGCGAAGTTGATAGCCTGACGCCGATCCTGACGTTGACTAATTCGCACGATCGCGACGGCGATGCGATCACCTACGGTTTCGAAGTGTTCACGGATGCGACGCTGACGCAGCGGCACGACGTGGTCACCGGCCTGTCGCCGGGGGACAACGGCAGCACCAGTTGGACGGTTACGGTTCCGTTGGCCAACCATGCGATGTACTACTGGCGGGCGATTGCCACGGACGTGCATGGCGCGCAGACCATCACGCCGTCGCGTTCGTTCACGGTGTTTACCGGCAATACCGCGCCCACCGCGCCAGTGGCGGTGAGTCCGATCAACGGCCAGCAGGTCAAGACGGCCGGCACGGCGACACTATCCGCCCAGGGCAGCGTGGATGCCGAAGGTGACGCACTCACGTACGTGTTCGAGATCGATACGGTCAACACCTTCGACTCGTCCAACCGGCGGACGTCCGACCCCGTACCGGCGGTGAAGAACGGACTCACCACCTGGCAGGCGCAGGAGCTGGTGGAGAACCAGCGCTATTTCTGGCGTGTGAAGGCGAGCGACGGCCGCGCGGAAAGCGCTTGGGGCTATGGCGAGTTCCTGATGAACGCGACCAATGAGCCGCCGACCGGGCCGGTGGTCGCCAATCCGGGTGACCGTGCCTGGGTGTCTACGCTGTTCCCGCGCTTTGAAGTGCACGCGTCCGTCGACCCGGAAAACGATCCGATTCGCTACCGCTTCGAGGTCTATCGCGACGAGGCGCTGCGCACCCTGGTCGCCAGTGGCATCGCCACCACTGCGTCCTGGCAGCCGACCACGCCGCTGTTCGACAAGACCACGCATTACTGGCGCGTGCGGGCTGAGGACGATGGTGGCGCCGTGAGTGCCTGGTCGCCGACGGTGCGTCTGCTGGTGAGCACGGGCAGCTATGTGGCCCCGTCGGTCGCACTCACGTCGCCGGCAGCGATTGTGGATGCGCGCGATGGCAATCCCGGCATCGCGTGGACGGGTACGGCCCCCAGCATCGATCCGAACGTAGCGCTGTATTACGACCGAGTCGGTAGCGGTTATGCGGGTACGAAGATCGTCGATGGCCTGCGTCAGGATTCGGGCACGCATACGGGCAGCTATGCGTGGAACACGATGGGCCTGGCGCCCGGTGCTTACTCAGTCTATGGCGTCATCTACGACGACAAGGGCATGGGGCGCGCTTACGCACCGGGCACCGTCGTCGTGCCAACATCGCCACAGCAGGGCGTGGTCGTAGCGACGGCACGTTCGAGCATGGAACTGCGTGAGGGTAAGGACACCGGCAATTTCGCCGTGGTGCTTAATCGCAAGCCTGTGTCGGACGTGGTGGTGCCGGTCAGCACCAGTGATGCGACGCGCGTGAACGTGACGCCGAAGCAATTGGTATTCACTGGCACCAACTGGTCCTCGCCGCAGTCGGTGACCGTGGTGCCGGTGTACGACAGCGCGCGCACCAGCGACCAACCGTTCACCATCACGGTGGGCAAGGTATCCAGCAAAGATCCCGATTTCATCGGTCAGGCGGGCACGCCGATTCAGGGCGTGGTGCGCGATCAGGGCACCGACCAGAACATGGGGCTCACGGTGGCTAGCTATCACTTGGTCAGCAAGACGCGTGAGCTGCTCACAGGCAACTGGATCTATCACTACCGTCCTGTGCTCACCAATTACGGCGCACCGGTGAAGCTGGCCTTTGCCACGGTCGATCGAATCCCCGGTTTCACCGTGCTGTGGGGCGTCGTGAGTTACGGCGCGGTGGGGCGTAACGAGTCGGTCGTCAGCACCACCGACATCATCTTCAGCGGCAAGACGGACCTGGGTACCGAGCAGCCGACGATCTATTGGACCCTGAAGGCACTGCGATGACGTACAAGCACACGAACCGCGCCGAGGCGGGCTTCACCTTGCTGGAACTGCTGGTGGTGGTGGTGATCATCGGCGTACTGGTGGCCTATGTCGCGCCGCGTTACTTCCAGCAGGTCGGCAAGTCTGAGCGCACGGCGGCCCTGGGGCAGATCGACGCTCTGCGCAAAGCGCTGGACACCTATCGCCTGGATACAGGGCATTACCCCGCGGCGGAACAAGGTTTGGACGTGCTGGTGGTCAAACCGGAAGGCGAGGCGCGCTGGAACGGCCCCTATCTGCAGAAGCGCGTGCCGATGGACCCTTGGGGTAATCCGTACGTCTATCGCATTCCTGGTGCGGAAAGCGATTACGACGTGATCTCGTACGGCAAGGATGGCAAGCCGGGCGGCGAGGGTGAAGACGCGGATCTGGGAGGACCGGGCGCGTGAAACACCGGGTACTGGTTTCCGTAGCCGGCCAGCAGGAGTGGCTGGATATTGAAGCCGATTCCGTCGGCGCCGCCAGTGCGCGCGCTGCCTTGGCAGGCGGCCGGGTGCTGCGCGTGGAGCATGCGGAGGCCAAGCGTGTGCGCGTGCGTGTGTCGTACTCGCAGACGGTGTTTCTGCAGGAGGCGCTGACCTTGCTCAGGGCCGGCCTGAATGTGGTCGAGATGATGGAGGCACTGGAGCGCAAGGAGGCCAACGCGGGATTCCGGCAAGTGCTGGGTCGGCTGCTGTCTGCCTTGCGCGAGGGTTCGTCTTTTTCAGATGCACTGTCGCTGGAGCCGTCGTTGTTTCCGCCGGTGCTGGTGGCAGGCGTGGCGGCCAGCGAGCGGTCAGGTGGGCTCGCCGCGACGCTTGAGCGTTATCTTGCCTACGATGCGCGCATCAATTTGGTGAAGCGCAAGGTGGCGGCAAGCGCGATCTATCCCACGTTGCTGATGGTCGTGGGTGGCGGTGTCATCCTGTTCCTTATTGGCTATGTGTTGCCGAAATTCAGCGTGATCCTGGATGGCAGCGGTCGCCAGACGGGGCGCGCCACCTTGATGCTGATTCGCGTGGGCGAATTCATCCAAGGGCATCCGCTGGGGTTCTTCACGATGCTGGCAGCCTTTCTCGGCGCTTTGGCCTGGTTGATCTTCAGCGATGCGGGGCGGCGAGTCGCACTGGTGCAGATGGCGCGGGTTCCCGTGTTGTCCGACGTATTTGTCACCCTGGGTCTGTCGCGCCTGTATCGGACGCTGGCTTTGCTGCTGGACAGCGGCATACCTCTGGTGCGCGCCATCGACATGACGCGCGGCTTGGTCAATAGCCTGCAGGCAGCGGAATTGGCAGTGGCGACGGTGCGCTTACGCTCCGGACAGGCGTTGACCGAGTCGCTGGCTGGCACGGGGTTGATGCCACCGATTGCGGAGAGCCTGCTGCGCGTAGGTGAACGCAGCGGCGCATTGGCCGATATGTGCGACAAGTTGGCGAACTTCCTCGACATCGCGCTGGATCGGAAGGTCGATACCTTCTCCCGCTTGTTTGAACCCTTGTTGATGTCGGTGATCGGCGTGGTAATCGGCGTCATCGTGCTGATGATGTATTCGCCGATCTTCGATCTCGTGGGAAGCGTCGGCCAATGAGCGCGCAGCTTTCTACACCGCCGAACGTCTTGGGTGCATCGCAGGTGCGTGCGGCGCGCGCGCGCGCCGTGGCGAGCGGTCAATCCTGGCTTACGTTGTTGCAGGACGAGGCCTCGCTGGAGGCTGCTGCCTTCGTGCACGCGCTCTCCAGTCTGGCATCGATACCGTCGCTGCCTTCGGTAGAGCTCTACGCGGCAACGCCGGACTTTGCGCTGGCGCCTTATGTGGAATGCGCGCGTCGCGACTGTGTGGCGTTACGTACGGCTGACGGCCGCTTGCTGCTGGTGCTGGCCGACCCATTCTCTGATGACACCGCGCACTGGGCGCGCCACGCCATTCATGAGCACTACGAGGCTCGACTGGTCCATCTGGACGATATACGCGGCTTCCTGGCGCAGGCGGAGCAGGGCGTTCGCGCAACGGAGCAGCGAGTCGAGGGCTTGTCGCAGACGGTCATCGCGGACGGCGATGATGAGTTGCTCTCGCTGGAGAAGATCGAGGCGGACGCGAGCCCGGTGGTGCGCGTCGTCAGCTCCATTCTGTACGACGGCCTTAAGCAGGAAGCGTCGGACATCCATCTCAAGTCGACACCGACGGGGATGAGCGTGAAGTTTCGTATCGACGGTGTGCTGGTGCCGGTCTCCGAAGTGGCGGGTGTCGACACGGCGCAACGCATCATTTCACGCATCAAGGTGATGTCTGAATTGGATATCGCCGAGCGACGCATCCCGCAGGATGGGCGCTTCCGCGTCACCGCGCGCGGCGGTCAAGTCGACTTCCGCGTATCGATCATGCCCAGCATCCACGGCGAAGATGCGGTGTTGCGTCTGCTCGACCGCAGTGCGTTGACCGGTAAGCGCGATCAGGTGTTGCGGCTGACCGACCTTGCCATCAGCGGGCAATCGCTGGCGGCCTTGCGCAAGCTGGTGGCGCAGCCTTACGGCATGGTGCTGGTAACCGGGCCGACGGGATCAGGCAAGACAACCACGCTGTACGCGGCCATTCACGAGATCAATAGCGGCCAGGAAAACATCATCACCATCGAAGATCCGGTGGAGTATCAGCTGCCCGGCGTGCTGCAGATTCCGGTAAACGAGAAGAAGGGACTGACGTTCGCGCGCGGTCTGCGTTCGATCCTGCGCCACGATCCCGACAAGATCATGGTGGGCGAAATCCGCGACGAGGAAACCGCCCAAATTGCGGTGCAAGCCGCGTTGACCGGTCACTTGGTGCTGACCACGGTGCATGCCAACAACGTGTACGACGTGGTGGGCCGTCTGCTGCACATGGGCGTGGACCCTTACAGCCTTGCGTCGGCCCTGGTCGGTGTCTGGGCGCAGCGCCTGTTGCGCATGAACTGCAACGAATGTGCGCAGCCCTACCAGCCCGATGCGGAAACGCTCGCACTCTCGGGGCTCGGCGACGCTGACCTGATCGGCAAAGGTCTGCGCGCCGGGCGCGGTTGCGGTCACTGTCGCGGCACGGGCTATCGCGGTCGGCGTGTCATTTCCGAGTTCCTGGTGATGGACGATGTTCTGCGCGAGATGGTCGCGACCAAGGCGCCCGTGACGACGATGCGCGCCCATGCCACCGAGCAGGGCGGCAGCCTGCGGGCAGCGGCTTTGGCGCTTTTTTACAGCGGTGAAACGACCTTGGCTGAGGTCAATCGCGTCACGTTTTCTGAGTAAGCCCGTGAGACGAACGAAGTTAGCGCTTTATGTGTCGGCGCGGGGCTGGATTGCCGCCCCTTGTGCAGGCACGGCCGTACCGTTGACTGGCGTGCATGCCGAACTGTCCGAGGTGGACTGGTCCATGGTTGGCGAGGCCATCCGGCAGTCCTGCGGACAAGTTCGGGTGAGATTGGTGCTGTCGGCGCTGCAGTGCCGATTCCTGGTGCTTCCCTGGGTGTCGTCGTGTCGCTCGCCGACAGACGTCCGTGCCTTTGTCGCGGAGGCATTCGCGCAGACGGGTGGAATCGCCATGGATACGCACCACATAGAAATCGATTGGCCACGCTATGGCGAACCTATCGTCGCCGCCGCTTATCCGCGCAACCTTGTGGAGTCCATACGCGAGGGGTTGCTTCGTAGCGCGCTTGTGCTCGACCACGTGAGCAGTAGCGTAGACAGCATGCTTGGGCGGTACGGTCGTTTGCTGGGCACGGGCGCGTCGCTGTTGACGTATGCAGAGGACGATGGGCTGGCCGCCGTGAGCCTCGATGGAGGTCGCGTAGCCCAGATCGAAACCCTGTCATGGGAGAGCGATGGCCTTCAGCAAGTGGAGGCCTGGGCTACGCGCAAGCAGTTTGCGTTTGCCGATGACAGTCAGCTGTTCTGGCTCGGTACGAGTGCGAAACCCGAGGCTTACGTAGGCACCGTGCTGGATAGCTTGCCTGCCGAGGTGATATCGCCGGGCCATGCGGTGGTGCTCGCATGCCGATGAAGAGCCTGCTTGACCTATCGTGGCACCAGGCCCGGCGTGTGTCCTGGCCCGCACTCGTCCTATTGCTGTCGGCGGCCGTGTCAGCCGCGCTATTGCTTGCCTGGACGCACCACATGGATGCCCGGCGAGCCGCTCGCGAGACTCAGCTACAGCAGTTATCCGCGTCGCGCCGCCATCTTCCGGCGGCGCCGGCCAAGACAGCGCTGGACCCGGCGGCGATGCGGCAGATGCAACAGCAGGTTGGCCTGCTCAATCGCGATTGGGCCGCACTCACGCAGGCACTACTGCCGGCCGACAACGACATCCGCCTGCTGAGCCTCGACGTCAACCCGTCCACTAGCGCTGTGAGGGTCATTGGATTGGCCGGCAGCCCGGTGCGTGCGAACAGCTATGCCCAGGCATTGGAGGCGCGCGCCGATACTTTGCATGAGGTGCGCTTGTTGCAGGTGGAGCGCCAAAGCGATGGTGTGCGTTTTGAAGTGGGGGCGCAATGGAATCGCTGATGCTCCATCGTCTGGTCTGGTGGCTGATGCGCCTGCGCGTGCGCCATGGCCTGCTGGCATGGGCTGCGCTGGCGACATGGATGGTTGTGGTGGTGCTTGGCGTGGCCACCATGCTCTCGGCCGTGCGTCTTCACGCTGCAGGTCGCGAGCTGTCGGCACAGGCGACGGCGCTTGCAGGTGCACCCGCGGTGACCACCAGCAGCGCCGCACCGACTAAATCACTGCTCCCCGCCGCCACCGAGCGATTCGACACGACGCGGCGCATGCTGGAATCGCTGCAGGGTACGGGCTTCGCGCCCGAGCAGATCCGGTTCAAGTTTGAAGCGGATCGTGATGCGGGCCTGACGCGACAGGTTGCGGTGTTTACCGTCAAGGCCCCTTGGTCCGATGTTGCGAAGCTCCTGGCGCAACTGCAGACGCTGGATCGGTCGGTGTATATCGCCAAGCTGCGCATTGTCCGCGAGAGCGCGGGCAGTGAACTGGTTGCCGTGGACGTGCAGCTTGCGCTGGCGTGGCTGGACGAGCCGCTGGCGAACAAGGGCGGTGCGCCGTGAAGCGCTGGTTCAGACCGGCGGCGTACTCGATCATCCTGGCCCTCATCGGCCTGGCGATGTTCGGTAAGCGTGGAAATGAACCCGAGCCCGTGGTCGGCGCGGTTCGGCCCGCTTCGCATAGCCAGGCAAATCCGCGTTCCGAGCGAACGCATAGTGCTGCTCCAGCGGAGGCCATGGTCAAGCCGCGTTCGGAAACAGTGTTTGCCGATGAGCTGTTTCAGGCCGTGCACGAGAGGCCCGCGATGGCGCCGGTGGCCCCCTTACCCGTAGCGGAAGCTGCGCCTGCGCCCGCTGATGACATACGCGTACTGGGCTGGATGTCGAGCGACGCAGGGCCGCTGGTCTTCGTGGAGTACCGCGGCCAGAACTACAGCCTTGCACCAACGCAAGCCGTGGAAGAGACGTATCGGTTCGACAAGATCGGCGGCGGCCTTGCCGAGTTCACCTATTTGCCCACCGGCGAAAGTCGTCAGTTCACGGTGAGCGATCCCGCGCTGATCGAATGATCCAGAGGAAGAGATGTCGATGGTAAGCAAGGAAGTCAGGGGGCGCTGCTTACGCAAGGCCATCACGCCGCTCGTGGTGATCGCCTTGTGTGGTTGCGCGACGACCACCCAATTCCGCGAGGCGGACCGCAAGTTCGCGAGCGGTGATTACGTGGAAGCCGTGCGGCTATACCAGCAGGTGGCCGTGGCGCGCCCCTCGGACGTGCACTACCAGCAGAGCTACATGCTCAAGCGGCAGGTGGCGTTGGAGACGCTGTTGCGTGAGGCGGAACAGGCTCGGCTCGCCGGGCAGTTGACTGAAGCGGAAAGTCGCTACCAGACAGCGCTGCAGATTGATCCAGGCAATGCTGCCGCCACGGAAGGCGTACGGCGCGTGGCCATGACACGGCGCCATGCTGAGCAGCTCACCAAGATCGACGAACTGATCGCCGCCGGAGACCTGGATGCCGCCGACCGCATGGTGCGGGCCCTGCTGGCGGAGGAGCCCGATAGCGCGCGTGCGAAGAACAGCCTGGAGCGCATTCAGGCAGCCAGGGCGAACGGCAAAGCGCGCGATGCAGACAGTCTTGACGAGCACTTCAAGAAGCCGGTGACGCTGGAGTTCCGCGATGTTCCGGTGAAGGTCATCTTTGACGTGCTGTCGAAAGCATCGGGCATCAACTTCATCTACGACCAGGACATTCGGCCTGACCTTAAGGTTTCGGTCTTCCTGCGCAAGACCCCGCTGGACGAGGCCATCCGGCTGATCGGCCTGTCGTCGCAGCTCGAAACGCGTGTGCTCAATAACAACTCGGTGCTGGTCTTCCCCAACACGCCGCAGAAGATCAGTGAGTATCGTCAGCTCAGCGTGCGCAGCTTCTACCTGGCCAACGCCGACGCCAAGAAAGTGGCCGAAGCGATCAAGGCCATTCTCAAGTCCGAAAACATCGTGGTGGACGAGAAGCTCAATATGCTGGTGATGCGCGACAGTCCGGACGCGATCCGGCTGGCCGAGCGTCTGGTGGCGCTGCATGACATTGGCGAGCCAGAGGTCATGTTGGACGTGGATGTGCTGGAGGTGAAGCAATCCAAGCTGTTGGATCTGGGCGTTGGCTTGCCTTCAGAGATCGGGTTGTCGGTGGTGCCGCCGTCACAGACGTCCAATGTCATTGCGCTGGCTGACCTCAAGCATCTTAACTCTTCGAAGATCTATGCCACCGTGCCCAACAGCACGTTGAAGCTGCACGATGAGAGTTCCGACGCCAAGATCCTCGCCAATCCACGCATCCGCGTGAAAAGTAAGGACAAGGCGAGCGTGCTGATCGGCGACAAAGTGCCGGTGATCACCTCGACCTCCACCTCGACAGGTTTCGTCTCCGAAACGGTGAACTACGTGGATGTGGGCCTCAAGCTTGAAGTTGAGCCCAGCGTCTATTCAGGCGATGAGGTGTCGATCAAGATCAACCTGGAGGTGAGCAACCTGGTGCGTGAGATCACGACGCGTTCGGGCACGCTGTCCTACCAGATCGGTACGCGTAACGCGCAGACCGTGCTGCGGCTTCGTGACGGCGAGACACAGATTCTCGCTGGCTTGATCAACAAGGAAGACCGGAAATCGGCTGCCGGGTGGCCGTTTATTTCGCACGTGCCGGTGCTTAGCCACCTCTTTGGCACGCAGAAGAATGACCGGCAGAACACCGAGATCGTGTTGTCGATTACGCCCCATCTGATTCGTGGCGTGCGTAGGGCGAACCTGGAAGACATGGAATTCGAAAGTGGCACGGCGACGCGTTTACGTGGCGGCAGCGTCATGACGGCATCGCCTTCTCCGGCCGATGCCCCGCAGGGTGAGGCAACCAAGCCGGAAGGCGCAGTGACGCAGCCGTTGGCGCCCACAGGAGAGGAGCCGTCGAAGGCCGATGCAAAGGGCAACGAGGTCGGCGTCATGCTCGGCTGGTCCGCGCCGGCCGAAGTCAAAGTGGGTGAACAGTTCACTGCCGTGCTGAACGTGAGTGCGGTCAAGCCGATCGAGCAATTGCCATTGATGATTGGCTTCGACCCGCAGGTGATGCAGGTGGTGAGCATCGAAGAAGGACCGTTCATGGCCCAGGGCGGCGGCCGGAGTTCGCTCACCAAGGAGGTCAATCTATCCAACGGCAAGATCACCGCCACGGCGACGCGACAGGGGACAGCCGTGTCCGGTCAGGGCAATCTGCTGCAGATCACGTTCAAGGCGCTGTCTGCGTCAGACAAAGCGGAGATTCGCATGCTTTCCGCCACGCCGGCACCGGAGCAGGCCGGGCAGGCGCGATTGTCCAACGCGGCGGTAAAGATTCGATGAGCTCATCGCGAGCGCGCGGCTTCAGCTTCATCGAGCTGCTGGCCAGTCTGGCGATCATGGCGACCTTGCTACTGGTCGCCATTCCGACCGCGCGTCTGGTGACCCAGCGACATCGAGAAACACAACTGCGCGATGCACTGTCCACCATCCGCGCCGGCATCGATCGCTACAAGCGCGCCACGGAACAGGGGCGTATCCAGGTCAAGCTAGGAGAAAGCGGTTACCCACCCGATCTTGCGGCATTGACCGAAGGTGTAGAAGACATCAGCACGCCAGAGCGTCGCAAGATGTACTTCTTGCGGCGCATACCTGCGGATCCCATGGCTCCCGGCAACGCCAGCGACCCGGCGGCAACCTGGGGCCTGCGAAGTTACGCCAGTCCACCCGACGATCCGGCACCCGGTGATGACGTGTTCGACGTCTACACGCGTGCGTCGGGCGAAGGGTTGAATGGTGTTCCGTACAAGGATTGGTGACATGACGTCGAGAACCGCAGGCTTCAGCCTGATCGAGCTGATCGTGGTCATGGCCATCATCGCGGTGCTGGTGACGATCGCTCTGCCGCGCTATCAGTCCTCGGTGGACCATTCAAAGGTGGTGGCGTTGCAAGGAAATCTGCGCGTGTTGCGTGAGGCGATTGATCGCTACCAGGAAGATCGTGCGAAGTTTCCCGAGAACCTGCAGCAACTCACCGAGCAACACTATATTCGTGAGATACCGATCGATCCGATGACGGACAGCGCGCAGACCTGGGTGCTGGTAGAAGAACGCGCCGGCGATAACACCGGTATCGTCGACGTGCACAGCGGTGCCAAGGGCAGCACGCCGCAAGGCGTTGCCTATGGAGATCTGTAGTCATGGCCAGGCAAGCGGGATTTGCGTATCTGACGCTGCTGTACGCTGTTGCCTTGCTGTCGGTATCCATGTTGGCCGTGGGTACGCTTGGCTACTTCGCCCGGATACGCGCGGAAGAAAATCAGCTGTTGCAGATGGGAGGTGAGTTCCGTCGGGCCCTTATTCGCTACCGCGATGCCGCAGAACCGCGTATGTATCCGACCTCGCTGGACGAGCTGCTGCTGGACCGCCGATCAGGCGTGGCACGGCGGCATCTGCGTAAGATCTACGTCGATCCGATCACGCGAACGCGCGAGTGGGGGCTGGTCACGGAAGGTGGGCGTATTGTCGGTGTCCGTTCCAACTCGGATCGAAAGCCGCTGAAAGAAACAGGGTTTGATACGGAGAACGCCGGATTCGAGAACGCGGCGCACTACAGTGATTGGGTGTTCGGACCGGCGCTGGTGGCGGACCCCCAAGACCCCAAAGGGCAGGGCGCAGGCGCGCCGCCCGCTAGAACAGCGCCATCAGGCTCTGACTTACAGCGAGCTGCAGGTGGCTGATTCACCGTGGCCGGCAAGGCGCTTGCGATCCTGTGCCAGTTGCGTATCGAGCAAACGGCTTAGCTGATCGGAGCTGCCGACCCAATACAAGGACGTCGCGGCGCCTTTGCTGAGCTGAGCTTGGATAGCGCTTACGGGCGTCGCAGCATCGGCAAGCACGACGTTGCGACGCGCTTTCGGCGATCCGCTGCTGCGAGCAACGGAAGCCAACGACTTCAGGGAGTCGGCGAGGATCACCGGCGTGTTACCGGGTTCGGCGAGGGCGGCGGCGATCTCTGCATCGCTCAGCCGATTAGTCGCCAACACTTCCTCGCGGCCGTGCAGTTGCGCCCACGCGGCGATACCGCCGTCCACAACAGTTACCTGCTGAAGACCGGATTGACGCAATCGCTCACACAGCTGGATGGTGTCAGAACGGAATTTGCCGTCGCCATAAACGACCGTCTTGCGGTTGCGCAGGCCCGGAAGGGTGGTGAGCGTGGCGGCAGACGCCTGCTGCGCGCCCGGTACATGGAACTGGAGGAACTGCGTGCGATCACGGATATCGATGATCTCCACGCCCGGTGCGTCCAGTGCAGCAGCGCTTACCAGGCAGCTAGAACCTGATGATGGACGCACTGTAGGCGCAGCCTGTGGCGGTGCCTTGTGTTTGGCCGCTTCTACCAGTGCAGGGCATTGCGCGGCTGCCGTGTTGTTTGTCGCGGCATGCAGGGACCACAAAGGCAAGGTACCGACGGCTCCCATCAGGAGGCAGAAGTGGATTCGACCTTTCATCCGGGAGCGCCCGCCTGGCGTGAGGGCGGCGGGCAGGGTGCGCTTCGTGGCTTGCTGCATCACTTCTTCCTTGATGGGTGCAATGGTTCGGCTTACTTGTCGCCTCCAAGTCGGTAGGCGATGGCCGGTCTCCGAATCAGGATGCCTTCCCGATAGGAATCGTGAGGAATCTTAAGGGAAGCGTCAGTGCGGATCGACGGTTTGGGCGGTCCTTAACGGCCCGTGGCAAAGGTTAGGGGTGTCGACAGCAACTGACGAAATAACTTAACTCTGTCACCAAATGCAAAGATTTGAATAGATTGATATTTGCCTCAGCGGAGTGCGAGAGGCAATCGCGTCAGTGCCATTGTTAAGGACTTTACCGATGGCCAGTGACAGCTTTACTAACCCATCTAGGACGACTCTGGTGACAACCTTGCCTGTGGTTGGGTGACTTTATGGCCTTACACCTATTCGCCAGAATCTCGTTTGCGCGCGGCTCCTGTGCCCCAGTCAACAACGAAATTGCTTGCTGACTCCAGGATCTCGAACTCCTCCAGCTTCGCTTGAAACATCCTATCCCTGACTCGATCGAGGTACGATCCAAACAGAAAGTCCGGTACGTTCCAGGCACCCACAAAAGCGACAATTCCTGCCAGGACAGCGCCCAAGTACGGAAGCCAAGGGTGGTTCTTGGAAAAATATTCCACTCCGAAGAGACCTGCTATCGCCACGCAGATCGCTATGCCGGCGGAGATGATGAACTGCTTTTGTCGCCGCAATTTAAGCGCAGCTGCGGCGCTTCTGGCCACTAGCTTCCGTATGACTTCATACTTTTGATCTCGTTCGACTTCGGCCAGTCGCGCTGACTCTTCTTGCGCACTTCGTGTTCCTTTTAATTGATCCTTGATCTGGAGAGTCTCGGCTTGTGCCTGGAGGAACCTTTCGTGAATTGATTGCTGCCCACGCTCCAGTTCGTCAACTTTGCTTGCGTGTTCTTCGGAGATCTTGGAAAGAGCTTCGTCGTGTCGACGCTGAAGCTTACGTTCCATTGCCTGTTCTATCTGGTCAAAAGTCTCAAAGGCGTCTCCGCTCGTTTGAATGAGGGCGGCGTCGCCAAGCGTGTATTGCATTAGGTATTGACCAGCTCTTTCGTTGGTCATCAATGATCGAAAGCGTGTTGCCTTTGTTTCATCCATGTCGCCCAAGAATTTTTGTACCTTTGCAATGACGTCAGTACGTGCTTCGAGCGCTGCCGTGCAGTTGGCAAGGAGACGGTACTCAGTCAGTTCGTCGGTCTTTCCGCCGAAAACTACCCAAAGTAGTCCGGCAAGAAAGCGATCAGTCAATGCCGGTGGCACTTCGCTATCGGTGTTGATGTTTTTAGCTTTCACGCACGCTGCAGCTCTTTCAGCTAGCCAAGGGTTGGCGGTGATGAAGAGGTAGCTGCTGCTGTTGAACTGGCTCATCTTTACGTGTATTCCGCGGCGAAGACGTATTGTTGAGGCGATTGATGATGCGTCTCTTGTCTGTGCAGCGGGGTTAGTGAAGAATCCCAGTGATGCGCGGAACGATTCTTCGTCGGCGTCGGTGAAGTACGAGTAGCTCGACGGATGCTTTGGTGTGTCGATGATCTTTATTTCGAGATCACGAATGGCTGCGTCCACATCACGCATTACTGAATGTGCATATGCTTGAAACGTTGCATTCGATAAGCGGCGGGCAGTGGGGCCAAAGCCGATTCCAAGTGACCTGTTCTGAGCGACAGCTTTGAGGTTGATCTGAATCTCTTCTACTGAGTGGCGAAAAACCGCTATTGATGCTCCGTGGTCCTTCAGCATCTTGTGTATGCGGCTCGTATATCCAGTTGACTCCTCGCTGCTTAGGTCGAGCAGCGACATGACAAATGGGCCATCGAAAACGACAGTTAGGCTGTTTAGCTTGATGTCGGTTTTTGGGTCTTGGACGTTGAGTATTACTTCCGATATCAGCGCGCCGCTAGCGATCCGCACCAACAACTCATAAGCGGATCGATCATTCTCAAAGAGATCGACAATGAAGGATGCGCACAAGACATCAAGTTTAGATTGCCGGGCAATTTTTGCTTGCCAGGCAATTTTCTCATCGCTTTGAGGGAGTGAAAGAGTTCTTGATGAGGTATCGGTGCCAGATTTCGCTTGGGGCTTCAGTAGTATGGATTGGAAATTAGTGGAGACGAGCTGGTTGAGAAAAGCCTTCTCTAGATCTTGGGCGTCTAGAGTGATCTCATGTGAGCCCATGAGCTGTTGTGCGTAGGTCACAAATCGCTGCACGATCAGCCGAATGTCTGCCTCCGACACGGCATCGAAGTCACCGGGAATTTCGGCATATAGGTACGCCTCAGTCGCGGATCCCGCTACTCGTATAAGCAATCCTGCGGCCTCAAGTCTGCTCGCTAGGTCATCAATCGCCCAAGGATGTACTTCGATGCCATAGAGGCTGCGGACGAGTTTCGAGAACTCTTTCGCATCAAAAGGCTCGCCAACGCGGTCGCGGCAGATGGGCTTAAATATTGGGGCTAAGCCAGTAAGAAGGTCGCCGCTCGCGTGTTTGGTCTGAGCCAGAAAGGCGTACGCACGCAGTGGCCTATCCACTGTGCGCTCATCATTGTCGAACAGCGAGATAGAAGTCATTCCCCTTTTCCCCTGGTTTTTCAAGATGTTTGAGTGCGATTCTGATCCTTCGCCAGTCGTTATGCTAGAGCAGGCGGGCAGCGGCGACCGTGCGCGCCAGATAGTGTTCCAGAGTGGCGGTCTCGATAGCATTTGGTCGTGCTGCCCCGGCGCTGTGCTCTCGGGTACCGAGTGCATCACCCGGCGCTACATGCTGCCCGAACCTTGGAGATATGGTCGCCATTGGCGCAAAAGGGGAAAGGTAATGGGGTATCAGCTTTGGACCTCACCGGTCACTGGGTATCGGCGCCATGGCACGCGGCTGTCGGATTTCAACAGAGCGCTAGGAGACCGGCTCACTGCACGCGACATCTGTGAACCTCTCCAGTCTTGCCCATCTGACGCGCCCAGCCCTGACATGGCGGCCATTTTGCTGAGGCGTGAATTTGATATTGCCGGTGTGCGGAATGAACCCCACGGCCCCGTCATCGGTTGGGTTAGACAACAGGACCTGACAACAGGCCAAGTATCTGACCATGTGCGCATCATCGCTGATGAAGACGCTATTGATGCCACAACGCCTCTCCGTGAGCTCTTTGATTTATTCAAAGAGAGAGCATTTGTATTGATACGTGTGGACGGGTCCTTGAATGCCATATTGACACGTGCCGACCTCAATAAGCCGATGGTGCGTGTCTACCTTTTTGGTCTCATCTCCTTGCTGGAGATCCATATGGGATTCTGGGTCGCAAAAGCATATCCAGGCGATGCATGGATGGCTTTATTGACTGAGAGCCGCCTGCAAGCTGCGGAAGCGCTGCGAGCAGAAAGAGAGGCCGCAGGACAAGGCCTTGACCTGCTTCAGTGTCTCCAGTTTTGCGATAAGCAAAAGCTCCTGATAGCGCATGACGAGACACGTGGCGCACTGCAATTGGATTCCAAAAGTGCGGCAAAGAGCTTCCTTGGCAGTGTGGAAGGGTTGAGAAATTCACTGGCGCACAGCCAGTACGACTTGACCGCTGGAGGCTCATGGATAGCGCTCATCGAGCTAGTCGATTGTGTTCAGGCGACCATCGCTGTTTCCGACGAGATGGTGGAGCACCATGCGCTGGCGACAGCTACAGACGATATCGGTGCGCTCTGGTAGACCTCAAACCCGGCCGCGACGTCAAACGCTGCGCCCATGATTATCGAAACTTTTATGTTGAGTCCGAGTCGACGTCGAGCTGGATTTGCTCCCAACCTGAAGGGCGAGGAGGTCGTTCGCCACGTGGAATGAAGATTGGAATGTCGCGTTGCCAGGAGCCGATGCCCTTTACATCTAGGGCAAATCGAACCTTTCGCCAGTCAGATTGTTGGTCCGTGTCCAGCAGTTGCACATCATCTACACGCAAAACACTCTGCAGCGGAGTGCGCGGTCGGTTGATCGAAGTATCCCGATACGGGACGGACGAAAGACGAATGACCTCTAGTTTCATCAAGCGTCGGAGCCACGGCGAGTCTGCAAAGTCGTCAAAGTATTCCTTCAGCCGCGATCCGGCTCGTGGATGAAAGGGTGACTCACCCAGCAATAGCGACAGGCTGCTCTTGATGATTTGCGGCAGCGCGTCTGTTCCGGAGACCATGGTCCAACCGCCGTTGGTCAAAAAGATGTCATTTGCTTCATTTGTGGCCAGTGTCTTGCCGAGTTGATGTGCATCGATACGGGGGAAGCTCTCAACCACTCGGCATCTCACCATGATGCCACTGCCATCCCGAGTCCATGACGGCTTATCGGCGAGTTGTCGCCCATCCCCAAAGGCATTGATGAGGAGATAGCGGTGGAAAGGGTCCAAGTCTCCGAACTGCTCGCTGAGCCTGATGAGCTCATGAAGATCGCCCTCAACAAAGTGATCTATTCGGATCGACCAGTCGCGGCCAGAAGTGCCGAGTAACTCACCCACACACGTAATATTGGGCCCAATGGCTATGAGGTCCGATGCCCGATATATGCCCCGTCCCGCGTTTAGGGCAATGGCAATCTGCGCTTCATGTTCTCTTTTGATTCTCGAGAGAAATTCACACGTGTAGTGAGCGACATCGCGGTCTATTTCGACGCTGTGATTGGCACAGAGCCAAATGCCGTTGTGAATATTCTTTCGCTCGGCAGGCGCCATGTTCGGATCGTAACGCGGGCCTTGTGCGGCTGCCCTTATGTGTGCGGCGACACCTATATTGATGACAGCTTCCTCACTCTCGTCACTGGGACCTACGGTGAGGATGCCGCAGCCGGGCATGGAGCATTGAAATCCAGCACGCATAGCAAGATGCATGCGAGTTTTCTTGTTGAATTCGTCCCTGGCATTCGGCACCGCGGCTTACCTTTGGCTATGGGTTCGACGCAAGTTTAGAGCGACCTGGGGTCACCGCCCCTCCTGCCGCACACAGTAGATAGCTGTCAGATCGAATGGCTGTAAGAGCGGACGCTGGCACGTCCCTTACTCCGAATTGCGGCCACAACCCATTTGGAGGGTTGAGCGGTGGCCAAGTCCTGGATAGCAATTCTTTACCTAAGTCGTTAAAAAATGGCCCCTGGCGGAGGCGTTCAATTGTGACGAGAGCTGAAGGATGCGTGGGAAAAGATGTGCAGTGCCTGCGTTAAGGGCCAAGGCCAGGGTTATAGGCGCCAATGCCAGAGTTAAGGGCCGTCGACAGCAACGTTGACGCGATCAGGGGGCTTGACTCTGGACCTTGATCAAAGGTCTAGACTTGGCCCCATGAACACTCCCAACACTTCCATGACCATCGGGGCGGTCGCGCGGCGGGTCGGCGTGGCGATCGACACTATTCGTTACTACGAGCGGGAAGGGCTGCTGCCGGAACCGTTGCGACGGGCGTCTGGCTATCGCAGCTATGACGAGGGCGCGGTGCGTCAGTTGCGCTTTATCCGGCGTGCGAAGGACCTAGGCTTCACGCTTGAGGAGATCCGCGACCTGCTGACGCTCTCTGCCGATCGGCACCGCGGCGTAAAGGCGGTGAAGAAGCGCGCGGAAGAACGCCTTGCTGCTATCGACGAGCGCATCGCGGAACTGACCCGGGTGCGCGACGGATTAGAGCAACTGATCGAGGCTTGCCCGGGTCACGGCTCGCCGGAGCAGTGTCCGATCCTGAAGGCGTTGACGGACATGGAGGATGAGGCATGAGCATGGAAGAACACGCCTGCTGCAGCGCTAAGCCGCAGCCCGAGCCCGAAGTGAAAGCTTCCTGCTGCAGTGGGAAGACTGCTGCAGCTCCTGTGCAGCATCACCACGAACATCATCATCACGATCACGGCACACACCATGATCATGCTGGAACGGCCGCGAAGGATCCCGTATGCGGCATGAGCGTCGATCCAGCCACCGCCAAGCACCAGATCGAGCATGAGGGCCAGACGTTCTATTTCTGCGCCCAGCGTTGCAAGGAGAAATTCCTCGCCGATCCAGCGCGTTATCTGAACCCGCCCAAGGAGCCATCACCGGTGCTTGCCGGGGCCATTTACACCTGTCCCATGCACCCGGAGGTGCAGCAGGTGGGGCCGGGGCATTGCCCAAAGTGCGGCATGGCGTTGGAACCGATGATGCCCAGCCTCGACGAGGATGACGGCCACGAGCTGCGCGCCATGTCGCGTCGTTTCTGGACGCTTGTCGCGTTGACACTGCCGGTGTTTTTGCTGGCTATGGGGCCGCATCTATTTGGCTGGCACCTGCCGACTCCGTGGGATGGTGTGGCGGCCTGGGCAGAGGCTGTGCTGTCCACGGTCGTCGTGCTGTGGGGTGGTGCGGTATTCTTTGCGCGTGGCTGGCAGTCGCTCAAGCCCTGGTCGCCGAATATGTACACGCTCATTGCGCTGGGTACGGGCGTGGCGTGGCTCTACAGCGCGGTGGCGTTCCTTGCGCCATCGCTGTTCCCGGCGGGCTTTCACGATATGCATGGCCGTGTGGGCGTCTATTTCGAATCGGCCGCCGTGATTGTGACGCTGGTGACGCTGGGTGATTTCCTGGAGCTGCGTGCGCGTCGACGTACGGGTGCTGCGCTCAAGGCTTTGCTGGAACTGGCGCCAAAGACGGCGCGTCGCGTGGGTGCCGATGGAAGCGAGCACGACGTGCCGCTTGAGGACGTGCATGCTGGCGACACATTGCGTGTGCGACCGGGCGAAAAGGTGCCCGTGGATGGCGTGGTGCTGGATGGTGGTAGCCACGTCGATGAATCCATGCTCACGGGTGAGCCGCTGCCCGTAGGCAAGGCCAAGGGCGACCGCGTCACCGGCGGCACGGTGAACCAGGACGGCGCCTTGCTGATGCGTGCCGAGAAGGTAGGTGCGGAAACCATGCTGTCGCAGATTGTCTCGCTGGTCGCGCAGGCACAGCGAAGCAAAGCACCGCTGCAACGCGTGGCAGATCGTGTTGCGGCGTGGTTCGTGCCTGCCGTGGTTGCGGTGGCGGTGTTGGCGTTTGCGCTGTGGGCCTGGCTTGGCCCCGATCCTAAGCTCGCCTATGCGTTGATCTCGGCGGTGTCGGTGCTGATCATTGCTTGTCCCTGTGCGCTGGGTCTTGCCACGCCGATCTCCATCATGGTGGCGAGTGGGCGGGCGGCGCAGAACGGGGTGCTGTTCCGAGACGCGTCAGCCATCGAGTCGCTACGCGATATCGACACGCTGGTAGTGGACAAGACCGGTACATTGACCGAGGGCAAGCCGGCACTGAAGGATGTGGTGAGCCTGGGCGAGTATCCACGTGTGCAGTTGCTTGCGATGGCGGCGGCATTGGAGCGTCCCAGTGAGCATCCGTTGGCTCGGGCGATTCTCGCCGGCGCTGCATCGGAAGGGGTGGTGGTTCCGGCGGTCGCGCATTTCCGCACCTTGACCGGCGCTGGCGTGGAAGGCGAAGTGGACGGACACGCCGTGGCACTGGGCAATCTGCGTCTGCTGTCTAACGCAGGTGTGCAGCCTGACGCAGCTGCCTTGGCGAAGGCCGATGCGTTGCGCAGCGAAGGCGCGACGGTGATGTTCCTGACGGTCGATGGCGCACTCGCCGCTTTAATCGCGGTGGCCGATCGCGTTAAGGCGAGCACGCCGCAGGCGATTCGTGACCTGCATGCGGCTGGCCTGCGCATCGTGATGCTGACTGGCGACAACCTCGCTACCGCGAACGCTGTCGCTGCCACCTTGGGTATCGACGAAGTGCAGGCGGATGTTTCGCCCGCCGACAAGGCCGCGGTGATCCAGCGGTTGCGTGCACAGGGGAGGCGCGTAGCGATGGCTGGCGACGGTATCAATGATGCGCCCGCACTGGCGCTGGCCGACGTTGGCATCGCCATGGGTAGCGGCACCGACATCGCCATGGAAAGCGCACAGGTTACGCTGGTGAAGGGAGAGCTCACTGCCATCGTGCGTGCACGCACGTTGTCACAGGCGACGGTAAAGAACATCCGCCAGAACCTGTTCTTTGCCTTCGTCTACAACGCCGTGGGTGTGCCGCTGGCAGCCGGCCTGTTGTATCCGCTGATGGGCGTGCTGCTGTCGCCTATGGTCGCTGCGCTGGCCATGAGCCTGTCTTCGGTATCGGTGGTCAGCAATGCCCTGCGGCTGCGCCGCGCGGCCTTGTGATGACTGTCACCTGCGATGGCTGACGTCGCGCCCTGCCTTGGCAGAAGGGCGGGGCGGATGATCCTCCTGCACCGATGGGGTGCGGGAGGACTTCATCATGAACATCATCAACGACACGCGCAGCACGCTGGAAAAGTACATGCCTCTGCTGGTCGGTCTCCTGGTGGCGCTGCTTGCCGGGCGAGCGCTGAAGAAAATGTTCTGGACCGCGTTTGGCATGTATTGGGCACTGCGGGCGAGTGGCGTGCATTTTTGACAGGCCGCTTCCGGTGGCGTGACGGGCGGCTGGCGATCACCGTGACGGCACATGCATTAAGATGTGCGCCCTTTGCTCCGCAGGAAGCCCGCATGTCCTCCAGCATCGCCCTGGTCGCCCGCTACTACGACGCGTTCAACCGTGGCGATTGGGAAGCCATGCTCGATTGCCTCACGGATGACGTGGCGCACGACATCAACCAGGGGCATCGTGAAACGGGCCGGGACACGTTTCGTGCGTTCCTCGAGCGGATGAACCGCTGTTACCGCGAAGAGCTGCGCGATATCGTGCTGATGGCGAATGCCGAAGGCACGCATGCCGCTGCGGAATATGTGGTGCACGGTCAGTATCTGGCCGACGACGAGGGCCTGCCGCCGGCGCGCGGTCAGCGTTACGTCTTGCCGGGCGGTGCGTTCTTCGACGTCCGCGACGGACGCATCGCGCGCATCAGCAACTACTACAACCTGCAGGATTGGATCGCGCAGGTATCCGGTTCATAAGCCATGACTGTGCGCATCCTCACCAGCGTCGGCGAGGCAGTGCGGCCACACCTGAAGGCGCTGGCCGATCTTCGCATGACGGTGTTCCGCGACTATCCCTATCTGTATGAAGGGGACTCGGCATATGAGCAGCGTTATCTGGAAGCCTACGTGCGCTTCCGACGTAGCGTGTTCGTGCTGGCGCTGGATGGCGAGGACGTCGTGGGTTGCTCGACGGGCATCCCGCTGGTGGATGAGATTCCGGCGATCCAGCAGCCGTTTATCGGTCGCGGCATGATGCTCGGCGAGGTGTTCTACTTCGGCGAATCCGTGTTGCTGCCGGCATATCGCGGGCAGGGCATTGGTCATCGTTTTTTCGATGCGCGCGAGCGCCATGCGCGTGCCTTGCCCGGGTATCGCTGGACGGCGTTTTGTGCAGTGGAACGCGCAGCGAACGATCCACGCCAGCCTGCCGGATACCGACCCAACGACGCGTTCTGGATAAAGCGCGGCTACCAGCGACAGGACGATATGTTCTGTACGCTGGATTGGACGGAAATCGACGCCCTCGAATCCACCCCTCATCGCCTGCGCTTCTGGTTGCGCCCACTGGATAAAAGCACCTCCCATCCATGACCCGTACTCTCGACGAATGGCTGTCCTATCAGGAACGCGTGAACGTGCGCAGTATCGAGCTGGGGCTCGATCGGGTGCGCGAGGTGTGGCAGCGCATGGGGGCTCCTGCGCTGGCGCGGCGCGTGATCACCGTGGGTGGTACCAACGGCAAGGGCTCGACGGTCGCCATGCTGGAGGCGATGCTCACGGCGGCCGGTCTGCGCGTGGGCTGCTATACCTCGCCGCACCTGCTCCGTTACAACGAGCGCATCCGCATGAATGGGCGCGATGCCAGCGATGACGCACTGATCGCGAGCTTCGAGCGCATCGAAGCGGCGCGTGGCGAGATCCCACTCACCTACTTTGAATTCGGCACGCTCGCCGCGCTGGATCTGTTCGCGCGGGCTGAGCTGGACATTGCCGTGCTGGAAGTAGGGCTGGGCGGCCGGCTCGATGCGGTCAACATCATCGATGCCGATGTCGCGGTGATCACCACCGTAGACCTTGATCATATGGACTGGCTGGGCCCGGATCGCGACAGCATCGGAAGGGAGAAGGCTGGCATTGCAAGGGCCGGGCGGCCGGCCATCGTGGGCGAGATCGATCCTCCGGCGGGCCTGCTGCAGGCGCTGGAACGCATCGGCGCAGATGTCGAGCGGGCAGGTGCGGATTTCAGTGTGCAACGCGAGCCCCGGGGTTGGCGCTGGCATCACCGGGACGGGCTCGTCCTGTCACTGCCCGATCCCGCATTGGCGGCGCCCGTGCAATATGCCAACGCAGCGGCATCGATAGCTGCCTTGCACGCGCTGCAGGCTGCGGATGCGGGGTTTGCCAGCCTGGATCTTGGTGCGGCTGCCGACAGCGGCATGCGCTCGGCGCACGTAACGGCGCGTTTGCAGATGCTCGGCGGCGACCCTCCGCTGGTGGTGGACGTCGGTCACAACCCGCAGGCGGCGCGCGCCTTGGCCGAATGGCTGGATGCTCGGCCCGATGTCCGCGTGCATGCCGTCTACGGTGCGCTCGCGGACAAGGATGTGGCGGGTGTGATCGCAGCCTTGGGCGAGCGCATCGCGCATTGGCACTTGGCTGGGCTGGAACGGGACACGCCGCGTGGGCTTGCGGCGGACGTGCTTGTCAGCCTGCTTAAATCGGTGCTGCCAGGGGCGCTTTTCGACGCGCATCCGGACGTATCCACCGCGCTCAAGGCCGCACAGTCGTCTGCGAAGCCGGGCGAATGCGTGCTTGCCTTCGGCTCGTTTTTCGTCGCCTCCGTGGTGCTTGCTGAATCAGGCGGACGGAATTCGGCCTGAGCGGCAGTCAGGGCAGGTATAATCGCGCCGTTCTCGCACCCCCCGTCGTTTGGAGCCCGTCTTGAAAACACGTCTGCTGGGAGCTGCCGTTCTCATCGCGCTGGCTGTGCTTATCGTGCCGATGTTCATCTCCAGCAGTCCGCCGGCCACGAGTGGTGACGAGTCGGTCAGCCTGGCCATTCCGCCGGCCCCTGATCGCGACCTGCAGACCAAGACCATGAGCCTGACGCCGGGTGCGGCGACGACCTCGACAGCAGCACCGGCCCCGAAGCCGGCTGTGCCGACGCCAGCCGCTTCGGCTGCTCCGGTGGGTTCGGCCGACCAGCTGGCGACCGTCAACATCGGTTCCAGCCGCCCGCGTGATGTGGAGACGGACCCGACGGCCGGCCAGAAGCCGGAGCCGACCACGGTGACGCGTCCTGGTTCGAGCGCCGCCCAGCCGGTGATTCCCGTGCAGGGCAAGGCCGCCGCTGCGGCGGTCGTGGCAGGCGCTGTCGCAACGACCGCGGGCAAGACGGCCGCTCCGGCGCAGCAGGAGCCTGCCTTGCCGGCAGCGACCGCCGCGCACGGCGCCTATTCGGTCAATCTCAGTGCGTATGCGTCGACGGCCAGCGCGCAGAGCCTGATCCAGCGTGTGCGTGGCCTGGGCTATCCCGCCAATGGTCGCGCCATCAACCAGGGCGGCAAGGCGCTGACCATGGTCACCGCTGGTCCGTTCGAGTCCCGCGCGGCCGCCGAGGCAGCCCGCCTGAAGATCACGCAGACCATCCCGGGGGCACCGGCCCGTCTGGAAAGCAGCGCCTCCACGCCGACCCAGGACGATCCGCCGGCCGCCAAGCCGGTAGCTACGGCAGCCAACAGCGCCGCCACGACGACATCGCGCGCCGGTGGCTGGGCCGTGCAGGTGGCCGCCATGGGTACGCAGACCGATGCCAATGCGCTGCGCGACAAGCTGCGCGCCAACGGCTTCGATGGTTACGTGGACACAGTCAACGCGAATGGCAAGCAACTGTGGCGTGTGCGCGCCGGCCCCCAGACGCAGCGCGCTGACGCCGTGCGCATCCGCGACCAGATCAAAAGCAAGTTGGGCGTGGATGGCAACGTCGTCACCGCGCCCTGAACGCCAACCTGAACCCGTCACGGTGAGGTGACCCGGTGAATTGGGCCGACTACATCATTCTCGCCGTCCTGGGCGTCTCGGTCTTGATAGGGCTGTGGCGCGGCCTCATTTCCGAGGTGTTGGCGCTGGGTATCTGGGCCGCCGGTTTCTGGGTGGCCTGGGTGCTTGGACCGAGCGTCGCGGGTTATTACGAACGCTGGATCTCGTTGCCGTCGGCGCGGATTGCTGCCGGTTATGCAACATGTTTCGTTGCGGTGTTGATCCTGGGTGCGCTGGTGCGCTTCCTGGTTGCCCGGTTGGTGGAAGGTACCGGGTTGTCCGGCACGGACCGTCTGCTGGGCATGCTGTTCGGCCTCGCGCGGGGCGTATTGCTGGTGACGCTGGGCGTGTTCCTGCTCAACTTCACGGCGTTGACGCGTGATCCGTGGTGGCAAGCGTCGGCGTTATTGCCGCAGTTCAAGGGAATGGCTGCGTGGCTGGGTGAGCAGGTGCCGGACAGTGTCCGCAATCATCTCAATCCACCGGCACTCCTGGATCATTTGCCTGACCATTTGCCCGCCATGCCGGCGGGATTCCCGGGCGCTTTGCCAGCGACTGGACACGAGAATCATCCCGCGAGCGCGACGACCGTCGCTCCGGCAACCAGCTCCTAATTACAGGCTTTCAATCATGTGCGGAATCATCGGCATCGTCGGCACCAGTGAGGTCGCCGCGTCACTCTATGACGGATTGACGGTATTGCAGCATCGCGGCCAGGACGCTGCCGGCATCGCTACCGTGGATGGTGCACGCCTGCGCCTGCACAAGGGCAACGGCTTGGTGCGTGACGTGTTCAGCCAGAACGCGATGAGCGGCCTGCGTGGACGCATCGGCCTGGGGCATTGCCGTTACCCAACGGCGGGCTCCGAAGGTTCGTCCGAAGCGCAGCCGTTCTATGTGAACTCGCCTTACGGCATCGCGTTCGCGCACAACGGCAACCTGGTGAACACCGAGACGCTGCGCCGCGAGATGTTCGAGGACGATCGCCGTCACATCAACACGGATTCCGACTCGGAAGTGCTGCTCAACGTGCTGGCGCACGAGCTGCAGATCCAGGATCGCATGGCGCTAACACCCGATCACATCTTCAAGGCGGTGGCGGGCGTGCATCAGCGTGCGCGCGGCGGCTATGCCTGCCTGGCGCTGGTCTTGGGCTACGGCCTGCTGGCTTTCCGTGATCCCAACGGTATCCGCCCGCTGGTGCTGGGTGAGCGCATCACCTCGGAAGGTCGTGAGTATGCGGTGGCCTCCGAATCGGTGGCGCTGGATATCCTGGGCTTCAAGCGCCTGCGCGACGTGGAGCCGGGCGAAGCTGTGTTCATCACCGACGACGGCCAGCTGCACGCGCGCCATTGTGCCGACGGTGCGACGCATGCCCCGTGTATTTTCGAGTACGTGTACCTTGCCCGCCCGGACTCGATGATCGAGAACGTGTCGGTCTACAAGGCGCGCCTGCGCATGGGCCAGAAGCTGGCGGAGAAGATCCTGCGGGAGCGTCCGGACCATGGCATCGAAGCGGTGATCCCCATTCCGGACACCGCACGCACTGCCGCCTCGGCGCTGGCAGAGGCGTTGGGCGTGCCGTTCCGCGAGGGCTTCGTCAAGAATCGCTACATCGGGCGCACCTTCATCATGCCGGGGCAGGGAGAGCGCGTGAAATCCGTGCGCCGCAAGCTCAATCCGGTGGAGCTGGAGTTCCGCAAGAAGAACGTGCTGCTGGTGGATGACTCCATCGTGCGCGGCACCACCTCGCGCCAGATCATTCAGATGGCGCGCGATGCCGGTGCGCGCAACGTCTACTTCGCTTCCGCCGCGCCGCCGGTGCGCTATCCGAACGTGTACGGCATCGACATGCCGGCCGCCTCGGAACTCGTCGCTGCCGGGCACACCGAGAAGGAAGTGCAGGACGTGCTGGGCGCAGACTGGCTGATCTACCAGGATCTCAAGGATCTGGTCTGGGCCGTGCAGGATGGCAACGAGAAGCTGAAGTATTTCGACACGTCGTGCTTCTCGGGTGAATACGTCACGGGCCTGGATCAGCAGTACCTGCAGCAGATCGAAATGCTGCGTTCCGATGACGCCAAGGCCGCTCGCCGCAGCGCGTAATGCCTTTTGCACCCTCTCCCCTCCGGGGAGAGGGTTAGGGTGAGAGGGCGGGTGCTCGCGACGACTTTTCATGACGACTGACCTTCACGCCGCCGCCAGGCGCTGCCTCGACGCTACCGATCCCGCGGAGAAGTTGCGCCTTACGCATGCGACGTGGGAGGCCTTTCTCGCTGGCGAACTTCGGCCCGATGAGCACTCGCCCGCGCCGGAACTGATCGGTGCGCCGGGGCGTCCCGAACGTCCTTTGCTCGTGCCGCAGCGGCAGGTGCCGCACCGTGGCCTCGGCTCGGCCGAAGGTCGCGCCGCACTGGTGCACGCCGTGGCGCACATCGAGTTCAACGCCATCAACCTCGCGTGGGACGCGGTGTACCGTTTTCGCGGCAAGCCGCTGGACTATTACCGCGACTGGGCCAGCTGCGCGCATGACGAGGCGCGCCATTTCGCGATGCTGTCCGGGCGACTCGCCGAGCTGGGTCACGCGTATGGTGATTTCGACGCCCACAATGGACTGTGGGAAATGGCCGAGAAGACGGCGCACCACGATACGGCGCGCATGGCCTTGGTGCCGCGCGTGCTCGAGGCGCGCGGGCTGGACGTAACGCCCGGCATGATCGAGCGCCTGCTCTCCGTGGGCGATGAACCCACCGTGGCCATTCTCGAAGTGATTCTGCGTGAAGAGGTGGCCCACGTCGCCGCTGGCACGCGCTGGTTCCGCTATTGCTGCGAACGCGATGGCCTGGATCCGCGCGAAACTTTTCTCGACCTGTTGCGCGATTACATGGGGCGCACCTTGCGTGGCCCGTTCAATCGCCCGGCGCGCCTGCAGGCGGGCTTCGATGATGAAGAGCTCGATCGCCTGGCCGGGCTCGCTGTGCAGTCGTAGCGACAGAGCGCCTCGCCTTTCGCTCGTCATTCCGGCGTAGGCCGGAATCCAGTGACGGTAGCGGCTGGTTATCGCGCTAGCGTGGCGTGATGGATGGAAGTGTCTAGCGAAAATCCACCCATGTCGCTGCTGGATTCCGGCCTGCGCCGGAATGACGAGCAGAAAGCTGCGTCTGTTTTACGGCGTAGCTGTTTTCCAGACCAGCGCCTGCGCAGGCGCCAACGGTACTTGGCCGTGCACGATTTTCGCGCCAGCCGGCAACACGGGCTGGAACGGCGCAGGGTTGTAGTTCACCAGAAAGTCGTAGCCACCGTGCCATTCGTGGAACACGCCCTTGGGCAGATCTTCAATCGCGACGCCGGCGCGCTGGTAGACGCTGCGCACGATGTCGCGCTCAAGCGCTCCGTCGTCGGTGGATACACCGATCATGGTGACGGTGCCTTTGCCCAGCTTGCGTGTCGTAGCGGCTGCCTTGCCGGCGTAGTAATGGTCTGCGTAGGTGGCGAGCACTTCGGTGCCGGAGCGAGGCGCAAGGATGTCCGCCCAGCGGTGCCATTCATGCGTCTTGCCATCAGCAGACACCTTGCCGTCCGCGCTCGGCGGCAGCATGTCGAACGCTTCCACGTCGTCGCCAATCAGGTCGAGGATGACGGCGGACCAGGGCCCTTCATGGAAGTGGCCCAGTTCGTTCTTTTGGCCGGTGCGGCTGGTCAGGATCAGATGGCCGCCCTGTTCCACGTAGTGCTTCCACTTTTTGGCCAGCGATTCGCTCACCATGTCGTAAGCAGGTGCGATCAGGAACGGGTAGCGGCTGAAATCATCGCCTTCCGCCACGAAATCCATCGGCGCACCGGTGCTTTTTACGGCGAGGGTGTAGCCGTTGCGATAAGCCCAGCTGTTCCACAGGGTGGTCTGGGGCTGGGCTTCCAGGTCCCAGAACACATCATGGCTCCATAGGTAGCCGGTGTAGCGCGCAGCGAGAGTGGCGGGCAGCTTGGCGTTGGCGTCCAGTTTGGTTTCCAGCGACTGGATCTCGTGCATGGTGTCGACGAACTCGCGCCCCGTGCGCGAGGGCGTCACGCCGTCGGTGCCGACGATGCCCTCGTGATACATCTCGCTGCCGCGCAAGGGATGGCGGTAGCGGTAAGTGCTCAACAACGACGCCCCTGAAGCGAAGGCATGCCACATCCACATGCCTACGGCGCCGGGCATGGGTTGTGGGTTGATCTCACCCCAGTTCACCTGGCCCGGCTGCAGCTCCATCACACCGAACGTGCCGGTGATCGGGCGGAAATACGCCGCGGCTTCCATCAGGTTGGCGGGCTTGCCGATGGCGTAGCTGTCGCCGCCCAATGCATTGGTGCCAGCCACCGGATAAAGCGTGAAGGTAGTGAAATCCAGCCCATGACTGCGGCGGGGATCCGTCGCAGTGGTGACGTTGGTGTAGTTGGCGGTCACCCACTGCGCGGGTGCCGCGTACTTCTTGATAGTTGCAGCCTGCCCATCCAGAAAACGCGCTGTGACATCTGCCTGGAAGCGGGCCAGATCTACCAATGCGTGCGGACTCAGTTTGTCTTCCGCGGCCAGCGTGGCGTTGGGCAGCAACACCTGATCAAAGCTGGTGTAGCGCGTGCTCCAGAACGAGCCGCCCCACGCGGTGTTCATGCCGTCGATGGTGCCGTATTTGTCCTTCAGCCACTGCTGGAAGGCCATGCGCGCGCTGTCGCTGTAGTCCGCAAAGCTGCTGGGCTCGTTGTCTACCTGCCAACCCCACACGCGCGGATCGTGGCCGTAGTGCTGCGCCATGGCGGTAACCAGGCGCGTGACGAAGGCCTGGTATTTCGGGTTGGAAAGGGAAACTTCGGCGCGGATGCCATGCTCATGGCGCTGTCCGCGTTCGTCGACCCGGTATACCTCCGGGTAGTGCTGGCCCATCCAGGCCGGCGGCGCTGCCGATGGCGTACCAAGGATCACGCGCAGGCCCGCTTTGTGCGCCAGTTCGATGGCATCGTCCAGCCACTTGAAGTCGAAGCGGCCTTCCTCCGGTTCCAGGTAGGTCCAGCTGAACTCGGCCATGTGCGTGAAGCTAAAGCCGAGCTTGGCCATGCCATTCATGTCGCGCTGCCACTGCTCGCGTGGCCACTGCTCGGGGTAATAGAAGACACCGACGCTCATCGGCTCGCGCTGGTGAAGCAAGGCAGCGCCCTGGGGGCGGGCAGTATTCCCGGCGTCGCCGGGGGCGGCGGAGACGCCACCGATCATCACCACGGTGGTCAGTACCGCTGCGAGCAAAGGCCGGAACATGAAGAGAAGCCTGTGAGTGGGTTTAATTGTCAAATTATCCTACCATTGGGTCGACTGCAATCGAGGAGTGCTCCGGGGATGCACAGTGCTGTCCGATGTCATAGACATGATGGTCCGAGCATTCCGCGCTTGGGCAAAGGGTGCAACCGTTCGTCGTTCGGGCTGAGCCGGATGGGGGATGCTGCATGGATATGTTGACTCCCGCCGAGGCGTCGACGCTCGCAGCGCGTCATTGGGGCATTGAGGGTGAGGCTCGGGCGTTGCCTTCCTACGCCGACCAGAACTTCCGCATTCGCAGCGATGGCGATGGGTATGTGCTCAAGGTGGCGCATCCCTCGTGGTCGGCACCGGACATCGAGCTGGAAAACCTCGCGATGATGGAACTCGCCAGGCGCGAGCCGGCGTTGGGTTGTCCGCGTGTGCAGTACACCGCCAATGGCGAACACCTGCTGGCGCTGAGCGTCGACGGACAGACCTGCCTGGTGCGCATGTTGAGCTATGTGCCTGGCACGACCTATGCCGAAGCCATCAACAGTCTGCGGCCACACCAATGCGAAACATTGCACGACAGCCTGGGGCAGGCCGTGGGGCGTCTGACGCGCGGACTGCATGATTTTCGTCACCCTGCCGCCGACCGCTTGCATGACTGGAACATCATGAGTCTGCCGCGGCTGCTGGACGAAGTCCCCCATATCGAAGATGGCGCATTCCGCGACATCGTGCGTGAGCATGCCACCCGCTTCTGCGACGCCTTGCCGGGATGGCGCGCCACCTTGCCGATATCCGTACTCCACAACGATGCCAACGATCTCAACGTCATCGTCGACGACGATGCGCTGGGCGGAAAGCGGGTGAGTGCGGTCATCGACTTTGGCGATATGTGCACCAGTTTCCGGTTGGCCGACCTGGCCATTGCATGCACTTACGCCATGCAGCACGAGTCCGATCCTGTGGCATGCGCAGGCCGGATCGTCGGTGGCTATCTCGCCATGCAGCCCTTGCGACGCAGCGAGCTGGAGCAACTGCACACGTTCATCCTGGCGCGGCTTTGCCACAGCATCCTGATGGCGACACGCGCGCATCGTGAGCAACCGGACAACCCGTTTGTCCTCGTCTCCCAGCAGGGTGTACGAGGTCTGCTTCGCCAGCTTGTGGGCGTTGAGCCTGACGCCATCGTGCGACCCTATCTGGAATCGAGCCATGACTGACCGAATGACCGCCGCTGTTCCGGTACGCAGTAACGAAGAGATCCTCCGGTTGCGCAAGCAGTACCTGAATCCAACCCTGAGCGTCGCCTATCGCGAACCGCTCAAGATCGTTCGCGGTAAGGGCACATGGCTTTACGACCAGCATGGCCAGGGTTACCTCGACATGGTCAACAACGTTTGCCACGTGGGCCACTGCCATCCGCGTGTGGTGGCGGCTGGGCAGGCGCAGATGGCGCAACTCAATACCAACACCCGCTACTTGCACGACAACATCGTGGAGTACGCGCTCCGGCTTATCAGCACGCTGCCTTCGCCGCTGTCGGTAGCCTTCTTCACCAACTCAGGAACGGAGGCTAACGATCTCGCGTTACGGTTGGCGCGGGCGCACACCCAAGCGAAGGGCGTGGTGGTGATCGATCATGCCTACCATGGCAATTCACCGACGATGGTTGAGCTCAGTCCGTACAAGTTCAACGGCAAGGGCGGCGAGGGGCAGTCACCGCATGTCGGCGTACTGCCCATGCCAGACGTCTATCGTGGTTCTATCGATGATGCGCTGGACGCAGGGCACAGGTATGGGCGCATGGCGCAACCGGTCATTGACGAGCTGCGTGGGCGCGGCAAAGACACCGCCGTGTTCTTCGGTGAGTCGCTGCTTGGCTGTGGCGGACAGATCGTGTTGCCGGACGGCTATCTTCCTGAGGTCTATGCCGAGATACGTGCTGCCGGGGGCGTGTGTCTGGCCGACGAGGTGCAAGTCGGCTTTGGTCGTGCGGGCGAACACTTCTGGGCGTTCGAGCGGCAGGGCGTTGTGCCCGATATCGTCACTATGGGTAAGCCGATGGGCAACGGTCACCCCATGGGGGCCGTCGTCACCACGCCGGAGATCGCCGCGAGCTTCGTCACCGGCATGGAGTACTTCAATACATTCGGCGGCAACCCTGTTTCCTGCGCGATCGCACTGGCCGTGCTCGATGTCATCGAAGAAGAGGCGCTGCAGGAGAACGCACAACGCGTGGGCCAGTTCATCATGGATGGCCTGCGTGCGCTGCAGGCGCGCTTTGACGTGATCGGTGACGTACGCGGCTGTGGCCTGTTCCTGGGCGCCGAATTCGTCACGGATCGTGCAGCCAAGACACCGGACAGGCCGCGCGCCAAAGCCGTGGTGGAGGCGATGAAGGCTCGCCATGTGCTGCTGTCCACCGACGGTCCGGACGACAATGTGCTGAAGATCAAGCCGCCGATCGTGTTCAGCCAGGCTAATGCGGAGGAATTTCTCGGCAAGCTGGAAGAGGCGCTGGGCGGGCTGTAAGAACCTGTTTGACAGTTTCGCGTGAACTTCTTTCTCTCACCGTCATTCCGGCGCAGGCCGGAATCCAGTGGCCTCAGTATCGGGTTTTGGCGAAATAGCTTCAGCGCTTGACCAGCGGTCGCCATCACCCAGCGTGCTCGCTACTGGATTCCGGCCTGCGCCGGAATGACGAGTGGTGGGAATAGCGGCCTTAAACAGGCATTGATCGCCACCACTGGCGCCGATGTATCAGGAGGCCTTGCGGAGGCTCTTCTTTCGACGCTTTTCGAGGTTGGCGCGTGAATCCACAATCATGGCCTGCATCGCTTTGCGCGCTGCCTCATGCTGATTACGCCGGATCGCTTCCAGCACCTTTTGGTGATGCGGCAGCGAATACTTGAAGTTGCCAGCAGTTTCCGCTGAAAGCACAAAGAACATTCCCAGCACGCTCTCAATGACGGAGAACAACGAAATCATCATTTCGTTGCCGGTCGCCTGAAGCACCGCGTTATGGAAGCTCAGGTCTGCCTTGGCCCACTCTCCGGAATCCCGCGCGGCCTCCATCTGGTGATACGCATGGTCGATCTTTGCCAATTGCGCGGCCGTGCGACGACGAGCGGCGGCTGATGCGGCGGCGGGCTCGATGATCTCGCGCATCTCGATCAGCTTCTCGATGAAGTCGTCGGTGGGCATGGATTCGCAGCGCCAGGAAAGCACGTCGGCGTCGAGCTGGTTCCATGCATCCGTAGGGCGCACGCGCGTGCCGGTTTTCGGTCGCGCTTCGATCAAGCCCTTGGCGGAAAGAACCTTGAGTGCCTCGCGCAACGCGTTGCGGCTCACCTGCATGCTTTCTGCAAGAGCGTCCTCGCGCGGCAGTACATCGCCGGGCTTGAGGTCACCAGCAACGATCCTTGTGCCCAGTTCACGCACGACCTGGCCGTGCAAACTGCGAGCATCCGAAGATTTCATGATGGATTTTTCTCCGCCGGGAGCTTGTCGATAAAAAAATCTGCAGCTTGTTTCGTGCGCTGGGTGCAACCCGGTGCCAGCGCATGCTGCGATGCAACGTCCTTGGGCACGTACTATAACCGTTGCCCGAACGAACGTTGCACGACGCGTGACTAGCCACAAGCAGCTGGCGTCCGCCCGACGTGTTAGCGATAACCACGACTCGTCCTTTTCGCTTGCTTCCCGCGCATCCGGGGTGCGCCTGTGCGCCTTCCGTTTGCGTCGGCATGGTGCAGCGCAACCGCGAAGCAGCCCGATATCCATGACCTTTGACGCATAGTTATATAGTAGGACAATTAGAAAAAAGTGCGCTAGGATTTATCCACGCTCCCGGACTGGAGCCCGGCCGAGAGGGTCCGAGGCCATGGCGTGGAGTGGCGGGAGACCGGTGCGGCGGTGTGACTGACACGGGTGCGCACTGCCGCGGCAAGACCGAACCGCATTCGTAACGCAGGCAACATTCCTAATGTTCCGGGGAGGAACTTTCGAAATGAAAGGTTGGAAGAAGATCGACAAGCGCGTGCTGACGGCCGCTATCAGTGCCGTACTGATGACCAGCGCGCTTCACGCGCAGGACGCACAGACGCCAACGCCGCCGTCGCAGTCCCCGGCGCCCAAGGCGCAGAACAACGCGTCCGTCGAGCAGCGCCAGCAGGCCGCCTCCGCCGGCAAGACCGTGCAGAGCCTCGACCAGGTCGTGGTGACGGGTAACTCGACGGCCGGTGGTATCCGCAAGATTGACGCCAGCTATTCGATCACCACGGCGACCCTGCAGCAGATCAAAGAGCTCAACCCCGTCAGCGTTGCTGACCTTCTGAAGATATCGCCGGGTGTGTACCCGGAGTCCTCGGGCGGTCAGACCGGTGCGAACATTGAAGTCGCCGGCTTTCCCTCGGACAGTGGTGCTCCCTTCGTCACCATGCAGTTGAACGGTTCTCCGCTGTTTCCCAAATGGGATTACTTCACCGATGCCATGGTGCGTCTGGATGACACCATCGATCGCTTAGAGGCAGTGCAGGGCGGTACGTCGGTGCTGTATGGCAACGGCCAGCCGGGCATGATTGCCAACTTCATCCTGCGCGAAGGCAGCAGCAAACCCTCAGGCGACATCGGCGTCACTCTGGGTTCTGAGGGCATGTACCGCATCGATGGCTTCTACGGCTTTCCGATCGGCAAGGACAGTGGCTGGTACGGCAGCATTGGCGGCTTCTGGCGCAAGTCCGATGGCGTGCGCGATCCGCAGTTCGCCGCTGACAAGGGCGGCCAGCTCACCGCGACGCTGAGCCATGACCTCGACCACGGCTCGATCATGTTCTTCGCGCGTGTGCTGAAGGACAAGAACCAGTGGGTCACCGATACGCCCATTCTGAACCCCTCCGCCGGTCAGTTCTCGGCGTACCCGAACTTCAGTCCGCTGACGGGTACGTTCGGGAGCAATGCCGATCGACGCATGTTCCTCCAGCTCGATCCGTGCAACGGCGCAGGTTGTTCGCCGACCGGTCAGAACATCGACATGGCCAATGGTCAGGGCGGCAACGTTCGTATGTTCGGCGCCAACCTGGATCTGGATTGGGATAACGGCTGGTCGCTGTCGGACAAGCTGTTCTTCACCACGGGTGACATGGACACCACGGCGTTCTACAGCACCGGCGCCAACCCGGACACGCTGGCGAACACCATTGCCGGTATGGCCTCGTCGTTCGGCCTGCCGTCCAATCTCGCGGCAACCGCCACGTACACCAATGGCAAGCCGGCGAACATGAACGAGAACGTCACCATCCAGAACCCGGAATACATCCACAAGAAGATCAACTCGGTCAGCAACGAGTTTCGTTTGAGCAAGGAGCTGTTCGAGGGCAATACGCTCACGTTCGGCAATTACACGGCGATGTACTCCGAGCACCACACCGAAGAAGACGGCCTGAACATGCTGATGCAGGCCCAGAACAACCCGAACCCGATCGTGGTCAACATGACCGACGGCGTGAACAACTACGCGTTGACCGATAACCAGGGCCTGTTCTGGAATTCCCAGCCGCAGCCGTGGATGGCGTTCAACGAGAGCTGGCATGCCACCACTTGGGCGTTCTATCTGGCGGACGTGTGGAACGTGGGCAACTGGCGCTTCGACGGCGGCATGCGCATCCAGCATGACGATATCGGTGGCTGGTTCCAGAACACCGCGTCGGGCGATCTCGATAACAACGCGTACACCGTTTACAACAACAACGCCGAGTACCTGATCGACAGCAAGCAGCATCCGTCCAGCTCGCGTAGCGCGCCGTCGTGGACGCTCGGTGCGAACTACACGTTCAACGATCACATGAGCGCTTACGCGCGCGTCAACGACGGCGTGTTCCTGCCGGGCTTCGACGACGTGGTGAATCTCGATCACCCGCCGATCGAGAAAATCCACAACATGGAAGTGGGCTTCAAGTACCAGTCGCCGTGGATCTTCGCGGACGTATCAGCCTATCGCCGCCTGTTCCATGGCATTCCGTACTCCATCGATCTGCCTACCGGTCAGATCAACCTGGTGTATGGCTCGGTGACCAAGGGCGTCAATGCTGCCGTGACGGTCAAGCCGTTCGAGAACTTCTCCGTTGCGCTCAGCGGCAACTACATGGATGGCCATTACTCCGACTACGAGGGTTGCGTGCCGTACGTGGCGCAGGATGGCAGCCAGCAGTGCGGCGCGATCAGCGGCAAGCAGATCGACCGCCAGCCGAAGGTGCAGTACCGCCTGACGCCGGGTTACCTGATTCCCACCAGTTGGGGCAGCCTGAAGTTCTGGCTGACCTACGAATACGTGGGTACCCGTTACGGCGACCAGCTCAACCAGCAGCCGCTCGGCCATTACTACGACTTCAGCGCTGGCGCGATGGCCAACATCGGCAAGAACTGGGTGGTGACTCTGCGAGGCACCAACCTCACCAACGAGATCGGCATCACCGAAGGCAATGCGCGCCTGTTCGGTTTCGCGAGCGGCGGTGGTGTGATTCTCGCCCGCTCGATCGAAGGGCGTGAGGTCAACCTGCAGGTCAAGTACCAGTTCTGATGAATCGGCTGGTGCCCTGCATGGGACATGGCTAGTCTGCAAAGCGCCGGTTGCGAGAGCAGCCGGCGCTTTGTGCATGTGCGGCGCACGCGTCGCATATAAACAGATCGACGCAACAGGAGCGTTACGTGATGGGTTTTCGTACCAGGCATCCTCATCTTGCTGCGCTGGCTTTTGCGCTGGCGCTTGCAGGGCTCGGCCAAAGCAACGCCATGGCCGAGGATGCGGCAAGCGCCGATGCGCCGTACCTCGACATGCTGGATATGCATGGCCTGCCCAAGACGCCGGGCGACCGCAGCTTCAATATCTTCTTCGATGCAGGTGCATGGCATGGTTACAGCCTGCCGCCGTCGGACGATGCTTCGTCCGGCTTCGTCGGTCCGTTCGTGCATAGCCTTGCTGGCGGGCAGTGGACCGGTGCGCGCTTTGCTGCTCTGGCTCTGCGTGATGCGAAAAGCGGTAAGGCGGTGGCACTTACGCCTGGGGCGTCGCATGCCGGGCCAGGTTTCCTCATGCGTGACTTTACGGCGCCGGGTTTGACGATACGCGAGACGCTGTTCTTCGCTGACTCGTCACGAGCTGTCGCAAGGATCGAGATGACTGCGACTGATGCACGCGCCGTCGAGCTTTCCATCGAAGGCAACACCTTCCATGCCAATGGCTCTCGCCTTAGCAAGGATGGCGGCGCCGTCGTGCAGGCCTTCGCTAAATCATCGTCGCGACTGGTGACTGCGTTGCATGCATCAGCGGGCGGGTCGGGAAGCGCTACCGTGAGCGGTGATCGCTACACCATTGCCCTTGCGCAACCCCTGCACCTCGCGGCCGGGCAGGCCGTGAGCGTGTTTGTCGACCAGACGCTGCTTTACGACGCTAGTGCGCAAGCCCCGACCATGGACGATGTAGCGGCCTGGTCGGCAAACCGCGAGCGCTGGGCG
This sequence comes from Dyella sp. ASV24, assembly GCF_016428905.1. GTDB lineage: Bacteria > Pseudomonadota > Gammaproteobacteria > Xanthomonadales > Rhodanobacteraceae > Dyella. The sequence continues at coordinate 42,218 of NZ_JAELTQ010000002.1, forward strand.
GGCTATCTGAAAACCGTCCCCGCCTATCACTTGCAAGGTGTTGCCGACGATGTCGCTCGTCGGGTCGCGGCCAAAGCCATGATCATCATGTTGGGTAACTGGCGTGCTGCACGTGGCGACCTGCATCACGACGGTGTCATTCCCTCGTACTCCAATCCCGACTTCAATGGCTTCTGGGCCTGGGATTCGTGGAAGCATGCTGCAGCGCTGGCGCTGTTTGCTCCGGACCTGGCGCGCGATCAGATGCGCACCATGTTCGACTATCAGGCACCGGACGGCATGGTTCCCGATTGTGTGTTCCTCGGCAAGGCAGAGAACAATTGGCGTGACACCAAGCCACCGCTCGCGACGTGGGCAACGTTGGCGATCTATCACGCCACCGGTGATCGCGCGTTCGTCGCCGAGATGTACGACAAGTTGGTGCGCTACCACCGCTGGTGGTTCCAGGCGCGCGATCACGATCACGATGGCTTGGCCGAATTTGGCGCCACCGACGGCACGCGGATTGCCGCGGCGTGGGAGAGCGGCATGGACAATGCGGTGCGTTTCGATGGCGCCAGCATGATTCGCAACGGCGAGGGTGCGTGGTCGCTCAATCAGGAGTCGGTGGATCTCAACGCCTACCTGTATCGTGAAAAGCTCGAGCTGGCCGAGTTGGCCGATGTGCTCGGCAAAACGTCGGACCAATCCATGTGGCTGAAGGAAGCAGCGGAGATGAAGCCGCTGATCCAGCAGCGGATGTTCGACCCCGCGGCTGGCTATTTCTTCGACGTGCGCCTGCCGAGCCATGAGCCCGTGCGCGTCTACGGCTCGGAGGGTTGGGCGCCGTTGTGGGCGGGCGTCGCAACAGCGGAGCAGGCCAAGGCGGTCAGTCGCGTGATGCTCGATCCGAACAAATTCGCCACCGTGATGCCTTTCCCTACATTGGCCAAGGACGACCCGCATTTCTCACCGATCAAGGGATATTGGCGCGGACCGGTGTGGATGGATCAGGCGTACTTCGGCGTCGAAGCTCTCCGGCACTACGGCTTCCGTAGCGAAGCCGACGACATGGCGCGCAGGCTGGTACTCAACGCCCAGGGCCTGACCGGGCAGGGGACAACCTACGAAAACTATGATCCGCTGACCGGGCACGGCTACCAGTCGCCCAACTTCAGCTGGTCCGCAGCCAGCTACCTGATGATGTTGCATGAGGGCGGCGATGCGTCGACGCCTGTTCAGGGCGAAGCTCGCCCCTGAGTCTGCACAACAAGAATGCCTCGCGTGGGCTGACCGAGGTGCGAGTAATCGCACCTCGGTTTTTTGTCTCGGGGTGGTGCGGTTCCGGCCGATCACGCCTTGGGGCGGATTATTCAGGCCCTGGAAAAGAAGAAGGCCCTGAAAGCAAGCTTTCAGGGCCTTGACTACTTCGAATTTTGGTCGGGGTGACATGATTCGAACATGCGACTTCTACGTCCCGAACGTAGCGCTCTACCAGGCTGAGCTACACCCCGTGGGAGCCGCGTATCTTAATGACCCCCAGAGGGCTTGGCAACACTTTGTGAAAAAAATTCTTCACAAAGTTAACCAGGGCCGTCGCAACCCCTCTGAGGAGGGTGTGGAAGCAGCCTTCTGCTAACCTATACGGCTCTGTCGGACCAAACGCCAACGGGCGGCTGGCCGGCCTCTCATACCGCTTAGCAGAGGACTTCATGGCGCTTACCCAGGCCCGTACCATGCCCGGCGTGCTCGAGCTGCTGCCGCTCGACCAGATCGCGTTCCAGCGCATGCTCGACGTGATCCGCCGCAACTATGAGCGCTTTGGCTTTCTGCCGGTGGAAACGCCGGTGATGGAGTTCTCGGATGTGCTGCTCACCAAGACGGGCGGCGAGACCGAGCGCCAGGTGTATTTCGTGCAGTCCACGGGTGCGCTGAACAATGCCGAGAAGGGCGATGGCGTGCCCGAACTGGCGCTGCGCTTCGACCTGACCGTGCCGCTGGCCCGCTACGTGGCCGAGCACGAGCACGATCTCTCTTTCCCGTTCCGTCGCTACCAGATGCAGCGCGTGTATCGCGGCGAACGCGCCCAGCGCGGCCGCTTCCGCGAGTTCTACCAGTGCGACATCGATGTGATCGGCAAGGACAGCCTGTCGGTGCGCTATGACGCCGAACTGCCGGCGGTCATCTATAGCGTGTTCCGCGAGCTGAACATCGGCCCGTTCACCATCCAGCTCAACAACCGCAAGCTGATGCGCGGTTTCTTCGAAAGCCTGGGCGTCACCGACAGCGAGCAGCAGACGCTGGTGCTCCGCGAGGTGGACAAGCTCGACAAGCGTGGCGCCGATTATGTGCGCGACACGCTCACGGGTGAGCAGTTCGGCCTGAGTGCGGACACTGCGCAGAAGATCCTCGATTTCGTGCAGGTGCGCTCGACCTCGCTGCAGGATGCCTACGACAAGCTTGATGCACTGGGCCCCGGCCCGGAAGCGATGGAGCAGGGGCGTACGGAACTCAAGGAAGTGCTTGGCCTGATCCACGCCTTCGGCGTGCCGGAGTCGCACTACGCGCTGAACCTATCCATCGCACGCGGCCTGGATTACTACACGGGCACGGTTTACGAGACCACGCTCAACGATCACCCGCAGATCGGCTCGATCTGCTCGGGCGGTCGCTACGAGAACCTCGCTGGCCAGTACACCAAGTCACACCTGCCGGGCGTGGGCATTTCCATTGGTCTGACGCGCCTGTACTGGCAGCTGCGTGATGCCGGCCTTATCGGCACTGCGCACAGCACCGTGGATGTGTTGGTGACGCAGATGGATCCGGCGCAGTTGCCGGCGTATCTGGCCGTGGCAGGCGAATTGCGCGCTGCTGGCATCGCCACGGAGGTGGTGTTGGACGGTGGCAAGCTTGGCAAGCAGTTCAAGTACGCCGATCGTGCGGGCATCCGCTTCGTGATCGTGCTGGGCGAGGACGAGCTCGCCAAGGGCGTGGTCACCGTGAAGGATCTGCGTCGCGAAGATCAGTTCGAGGTGTCGCGCGCCGAACTCATCAAGACCTTGCGCGTCGAACTGGCGCAGGCGGAAATCGGTCAATGAGGCATTGGGCAACCGTGGTGATGGCAGCCATGTCATTGACCGGTTGCCAGATCGAGGAGACATCCGCCCGGAAGATCCGGCCGGGTGTCTACGAGATAAGCCATCTTGCTTGTGGCTTTCGTGCAGAGGCCAACGATGCTTCGCCGAACCCGCTGGTCGACAGCATGCGGCCGGCCATTGAAGCGCGCGCCGCACGCTACTGTCCGGCGGGCCACACTCTTTCGGATGTGCAGCTGAGCAACTCAGGCATGCGCGGATCCGCCGTGACGGGCGAGTGCCCAACGGTGACGCTGAGTGCCACGGTGCGTTGCGAGACCGGGCCTGCACGTGATTGAACACTTTTCCATTCATTGCGGCCGCCTTTGAACGGCGAGTCGCTGACATTCCCTTGATGGCCCGTCCGGGCTGGAGCCAAGCATGACCGCAAAGACCATACTCCTGGACGGCAATAGCCTTACGCGCGAACAGCTGGTGGCCGTTGCCCGGCAGGGGCTGCGCGTGGAGCTCGACGAGACGCAGCTCAAGCGCGTGCAGCGCGCCGCGGATTTCCTTGCAGACAAGGTGAGCTGCGGCGAACCCACCTATGGCGTCACCACCGGCTTCGGTAGCAATGCCGATAAGCTGCTCGGCGCGCATCGCCTGCGTGACGAGCTGCCGGGCGCTGATCTTAGAAAGGATGGTCCCGACAAGCCGGAAGGCACGCTGCTGGAAGAGCTGCAGCACAACCTGATCACCACGCACGCTGTGTGCGTGGGTAAGCCATTCGCGCCGGACGTGGTACGCGCCATGCTGGTGATCCGCATCAATACGCTGATGCGTGGTCATTCCGGCATTCGCGTGGAAACGCTCAAGGCGCTGACCGCCATGCTCAATGCGGGCGTGGTGCCGGTGGTGCCGGAGAAGGGTTCGGTGGGCGCCAGTGGCGACCTCGCGCCGTTGTCGCATCTGGCCATCGTGCTGCTCGGCGGTGGCGAAGCCTTCTATCAGGATGAGCGCCTGTCGGGTGCCGAAGCGCTCAAGCGCGCGGGTCTCGCACCGATCCGGCTGTCCTTCAAGGAAGGTCTGGCGCTGAACAACGGCACGGCGCAGATGCTGGCAACCGCCACGCTCGCGCTGGACGAACTGGAACATCTGCTGGAGCTGGCGGATCTTGCGGCAGCGATGACGCTCGACGCGTTCGCTGGCCGCAGTGGCGCGTTGCGACCGGAGGTGCACGCACTGCGTCCGCATCCGGGGCAGGTGGATGTTGCCGCGAATGTGCGCAGCCTGCTCGCGGGCAGCACGCTGGTCGATATCCCCTATCACCTCGTGCCGCGCTTTAAGCAGTGGTCGGCCGAGGCGTGGTCAGATCCGGCGGACCAGGCGTTGACCTTCGACATCGGCTGGGACTGGGTGCCGGCGAATCAGCGCCACGGTCGCGAAGCGTTCTACGCGCGCTTTCTGCCGTTCAAGGGCGGCAAGAAGCACCAGCCGCAGGACGCCTACTGCCTGCGCTGCATGCCGCAGGTGCACGGCGCAGTGCGCGATGCATGGGCGCAGGCATGTCGTGTGATCGACATTGAGCTGAACTCCGTCACCGACAATCCGCTGATCTTCCCGGATGCCGAAGACGCGCAGTTCATCGAGGAGCAGGTGATCTCCGCAGGTCATTTCCACGGCATGCCGCTGGCGCTGGCGATGAGCTACGTAAAGGCAGCCATCCCGGTGCTGGCTTCTATTTCGGAGCGTCGTCTCAACAAGCTGGTCGATCCGGCCACCAATGATGGCCTGCCGGCTTTCCTCACCGGTAATGAAGACGGTACCGATTCGGGCTTCATGATCGTGCAGTACACGGCCGCCGCACTGGTGAACGACCTGGCAACGCGCGCGCATCCGGCCAGTGTGTATTCCGTGCCGACCAGTGCGAATGCGGAAGACCATGTGTCGATGGGCGCCAATGAGGCGCGCCATGTGCTGGAGATGATGGAAGACCTCAGCCACGTCGTCGCCCTGGAGCTCTACACCGCCGCGCAGGCGCTGGATTTCCGTCAGGCCATGCTCAACGCCGCTTGCCGCCTCGCTGCGCGTGGCGACTGGCAGGCGCTGGCGGGCAAGGTATCCAATGCGCCGCGCGAAGACCATGCGCATTACGCGCAGTTCGTGGGCGAGGTGCAGCAGCTGACCGCCGCGCTGGCGAATGTCGGCGATTTCCATGCGGGCTCGGCGGTGCGCGAGGCACACGATGCACTGCGCAAGCACATTGGCTTTATGTCGCGCGACCGTGCGATGGATGGCGATGTGCGGACGGTGTGCGAGCTGGTGCGACAGCGCGTATTCGAGCAGTAAGGATCAGAAAGGGGCGCTTCGGCGCCCCTTTTTCTTTCGATGTGTGTGCTTTGTGCTTGGACTAATTTGGCTGCGCGCTTGCGCGCCACAATTGACGCGCTGCCCAGGCAAGCCATAACAGGATCAGCACGATCAGTGCCTTTTGGGTGAGCCCTGGTGGTAAGCCTTTCCACAACGCGAGAATCCACATCTGCACAAACGCCAGCCAGGCGAGCGCTACACCAGCGTAGCGGCTGCGCTGCATGCGCGCGTCGCGTAGCCATCGCGTGGACAACAGAAGCATGCCTACGACCAGACAGAGGAACGTGGTTTGCGCCGCCATGCCGTGGAGCAGGTGGGCGAGGTTCTCTCTGGGTGTGTATTCGTAAAGCACCGTGGCTGCGACGACGGGAAGAGTGATGGCGGCGATGACGAACAGCGCGCTGGCCAGTCCGCTGCGTAAGCGCTCGCGCGTAACGCGATGGCTGGCCCACGCGAGGCAGCCCAGTGCACTGGCCATCAGGTCGTAAGCTCCGCGCAGCCACGCGCCACCCGATCCGCGGAGATAGGCGCTCAGTGGCATAGCCACGGGATCGAGATCTGCCCGGATCCATTGCAGGGTGCCTGCAGTGACGGCGAAAGCCATGGTGGCCATGGCTATCCAGCCGGCGCTCAGAGCAACGGGCAGATCGCGCCGCGTAGCGGTCATCGAGGGTCCTTACTCGGCGACAGGGGCAGGGGATGGGTGATGATGATCGTGCAGGGGAATTTCTGGCAACAGCAGGATCAGCACGAACGCGCACGCAACGATACACGCGCCTATCGTGAAGGTCGATGCGATGGCGTGGCGATACATCATCACGGCGGCATCAGCCGCATGCTGCCACGCGGGATGGGCGGCGCCGCCTTCTGGCATGGTGGCGATGGATGGTGTGGTTGCGTTGCCGTGGCTGCGTATCTGCCATGCGAGGATGGCGCCGGAACCCGCGACACCGATAAGGCCACCCAATGAGCGGAAGAATGTGAGCGTGGCTGTGCCCACGCCGCGGTGTATGGGTGTCAGTGCGCTCTGCACCGCGATGGTCACGTTAGGCATCACCAGGCCCAATCCCAGGCCGAGCACAAAGATGGATGGCTCGATAATGCCCAGGCCCTGTGCCGTCGCGGCACTCCACGCGAGCACCCCAAACGCCAAGGTGGCCACGGCAAGGCCGACCACTACGGTGGGCTTGTAGCGGCCGGCGCGCATCAGGACGCGCCCATTGAACAGGGCGGAAATCGCGATGCCCATCATCATCGGGCCGGTCAACAAGCCTGAGCGCGCTGGGCTGACGCCCATCACCAACTGGAAGAACAGCGGGAAGAACAGGCTGGCGCCCATCAGTCCCATGAAGGTGAGCGCCATCACGATGCTGGCGATCACGAACACGCGGTTATGGAACAGGTCCAGCGGCAGTACGGGCTCGGGCTCGTGTTTTACGTGCCTAATGAACAGCACGCCGGTGACCAAGGCGAAGACGCTGAGCGTGGCGATAGGTGCGGACAGCCAGGGCCATTCGCCGCCGCCAAGCGTCAGTACCAACAGCAGCGCGACAGTGCTGACCGTCATCAGCAGGGAGCCGAGGTAATCGATGCGTCGCGTATGCAGCGGGGTGTATTGGCGAAGCGAGCGGGCGAGGATCGCCAGTGCCACGGCGCCCACAGGCAGGTTGACGTAGAAGATCCAGTGCCAGGACAGCACGTCGGTGATTACGCCGCCGATCACCGGACCAACCACGCTGCACAGCGCGAAAATACCCGCGGCGATGCCCTGCCGCTTACCGCGCTGCGTGGGTGGCACCATGTCGCCGATGATGATCTGCGATAGCGGCAGCAAACCGCCCGCACCAGCACCCTGGATGGCGCGGAAGATGATCAGCTCAAGGAGATTCTGTGCCGCGCCACTCAGCACTGAGCCAAGCAGGAACATGAAGATGGCGAAATACATCACCGGCTTGCGGCCGTACTGGTCGCTCAGCTTGCCGTACAGCGGCATGGTCGCGGTGGAGGCGAGCACGTAGGCCGTCACCACCCAGGACAGATGGCTCATGCCGCCAAGGTCGCTGACGATGCGGGGTAGGGCTGTAGCGACGATGCTCTGGTCGATCGCGCCCAGGGCCAGCACGATCACGAGGCCGGCAAAAACCCGGTTGATCTCCTGCTCGTCGGGGCGATGGATGGCCTGCGAGGGCGCGGTGGCGGTGGTGCCGGGGGTGCTCATGCGTCGATGTCGTCCAGTTCAATATCGTTCAAGGCGGGCACGGCAGCCCACAGCGTGGCGCGCAAGTCGGGCGACAAACGGGCCAGCGCCCGGGCGAGCTGGTCGGTGCGCCGTTTGCGCTTGGCGTCGATCAGCGAGCGCCCGTGCGGCGTGACAACCAAGCCAACGCGGCGACGGTCGCCTTCGGTGGGTTCGGTGCGCTTCACCAGTCCCGCGGCCACCATGCTGTTGATGTGTCCGGTCATGGTGGGGCTGCGCAGGCCTTCCATCTGGGCCAGCTCACCCACGCCGATGCCTGGGTTTTCCAGGATGGTCATCAGTAGAGGCGCGTGTAGCGACGAGATGGGTTCGTTGGTGGGCTGCCGTCGCAACTGGCGTACAAGGCGGCGCAGTGCGGGGCGCAACTGCTCGGCCAGTTCGCGTGCGTCGGCCTCGGCTGAAGTGGTTGTGTTCACGCCGTTCTCTGGAAGGTTAAATAGGTAGGCTACCTATCTAATTTACTCCGATGGGCCGGTCTTGGCGAGTCCCGTCTCAAAACGGGCGTTCGCGGGGAGGCTTCGGGCGTTATGCGGGCGTGTTCGGTATGGGATCGGTTTCGTTCAGGCGATGGATCTTGCGGGTGGCGGGCGTGCGGCGCGGTCTCGAAGCCGATCTACGCCGCAGAGCGCCTGCTGTGGCTCCTAGCGTGGCGTAAGAGCTTGCTATCGCGCGTCGATGGTCGGTGCGGGTGGGGCGCGGCAGCCGGTGTCTGCTAGGTTGCCTGCGCGATTTATGCCGGGTAAGATGCGATCCACTGTATTAACGCATTAGTACATTATGAAACGCCGATCGATCGACCCCGAGATGCCCGCCGAGTCTGCCGAGCTGAGTCTTTGCGAGGCTCTGCTTTCGCTGAAGAACGCCGAAGAGATGTCGGCTTTCCTGCACGACTTGTGCACGCCTGCTGAGCTGGAGGTCATGGTCGACCGCTGGCGCGTAGTGCCGTACTTGCTGGACGGTGTGTCCTATCGCGAAATCCACGAGCGTACGGCGGTAAGCATCACCACCATTGGACGCGTGGCGCGCTATCTCAATGCAGGCGCGGGCGGCTATCTCGCCGCAGCGGCTCGCGCGGCTCGTCGTCGCTCGGCAAGCAAAAAGGCGAAGGTATGAAGGCGCGCGACCGACTGCGTATTGCGATGCAGAAGTCCGGCCGACTCACCGAGCCGGCATTGGAACTGCTCAACCGTTGCGGGCTTACCTTCCGCCAGAGTCGTGACAAGCTTTTTTGCTTCGGTGAAGGCGAACCCGTCGACCTGCTGCTGGTGCGCGATGACGATATCCCTGGCCTGATCGCGCAGGGCGTGTGCGACCTGGGCATCGTCGGGCGCAACGTACTCGACGAATACCGCTTCACGGCGGGCATGGGTGGGCCGGCACTCGCCGAATGGCGACCGCTGGGCTTCGGCCGCTGCCGGTTGTCGGTCGCCGTGCCGCAGGAGGTCGACTACCGCGACGCATCGCAGCTGCAGGGGATGCGCATCGCTACGTCGTATCCCGGCCTGCTGGGCGAGTGGTTGCGTGAGCGCGGTGTGGATGCGGGCGTGGTGACGCTGGCCGGCTCGGTCGAGATCGCGCCCCGCCTCGGTACAGCGGATGCTATCTGTGATCTGGTGCAGAGCGGCGGCACTCTGGTGGCCAACCAATTGCGCGAAGTGGATGTGCTGCTGGAAAGCGAAGCCGTGCTGGCCGGCCCGCAGGCACTCCCGTCGGACGAACGTGGCGACATGATCGACCTGCTGCTTAAGCGGCTCGACGGCGTCATCCAAGTGCGCGAATCGCGTCTGCTGTTACTGCAGACCTCGCGCGGCGCGCTTGATGCGGTTATCCGGCTACTGCCCGGTGGACCGCAGCCGACGTTGTTGCCGGTGGCAGGGCAACCCGATCAGCTCATGCTGCAGGCGCTGTGTGCCGGTGAGGTCAGCTGGCGGCAGCTGGAAGAAATCAAGAAGGCTGGTGCACGCGAAATGTTCGTGCTGCCGGTCGAAAAGATGCTTGCGTAACGCAGGCGGACTGAACGAGCGAAACCCATGAATCGCCTGGACTGGAATACTTTGGATACGCGAGGGCAGCGTGCAGCGCTGTCACGCCCGGTGCAATCGCGCGCCGAAAGCCTACGTACCGGCGTGGAGCAGATCATCGCCCGCGTACGCGCGGATGGTGACGTGGCCTTGCGCGAACTTACGGTGAAGCTCGATCGCTGTGCGTTGCACGCCATCGAAGTATCGCAGCAAGAGTGGAGCGAGGCGGAAGCCCGGCTAGCGCCTGAGTTGAAAGCCGCGATCGATGAAGCTGCTTCGCGCATCGATGCCTTCCATCGTGCAGCCGCTCCGCAACCCGTCGCGTTGGATACGGCCGGTGGCGTACGCGTTGAGCGCGTGCTGCGTCCCGTTCAGCGGGTGGGCTTGTATGTGCCTGCCGGCAGTGCGCCATTGCCCTCTACGGCGCTGATGCTGGGCGTGCCCGCACGTATCGCGGGTTGTGCGGAGGTGGTGCTGTGCTCACCTGCGCGGCCGGACGGTCGCTGCGATGACGCCGTGTTGTATGCCGCGCGCGTCACCGGGGTGCACCGCGTCTTCAAGCTGGGTGGTGCGCAGGCGATTGCGGCCATGGCGTATGGGACGGAGTCCGTGCCCAAGTGCGACAAGCTGTTTGGCCCCGGCAATGCCTGGGTCACCGAGGCCAAGTTGCAGGTATCGGCCGACCCTGAAGGCGCCGCCATCGATATGCCGGCCGGCCCGTCCGAGGTGCTGGTGATCGCAGACGACAGCGCCAACCCGGCGTTCGTCGCCGCGGATTTGCTCTCGCAGGCAGAGCACGGCCCAGATTCGCAGGTGATCCTGCTCAGCCCCTCACTCGCCATGCTGGATGCGGTGGAGGCGGAAGTGGCGAGCCAGTGCGCTGCCTTGCCTCGGGCAGGCATCGCGGAGCAAGCCCTGTCGCAGAGTCGCCTCATCGCCGTGTCGTCGCTCGCGCAGGCGGTGGAGGTCAGCAACCGCTATGCGCCGGAACACTTGATCGTGCAGGTCAACGAACCGCGTTCGCTGCTTGATGCTATTGAAAGCGCAGGCTCGGTGTTTCTCGGCGCCTGGACGCCCGAATCCGTGGGTGACTACTGCAGCGGGAGCAACCACGTGTTGCCGACTTACGGCTACGCGCGTAGCTACAGCGGCGTTTCCGTGGCCAGCTTCCAGAAGCAGATCACCGTGCAGGAGTTGTCGCCGGAAGGCTTGCGGGCCATCGGCCCCTGCACGGCGACCCTGGCAGCCGCGGAACAGCTGGAAGCCCACCGGCGTGCGGTGACGCTGCGGCTGGCGGCGCTGGAGGACGCGGCATGAGCGTGCTCGATCTTGCACGAGAGGAGATTCGTGCGCTGCAGCCGTATTCGTCCGCGCGCATGGAGGCCAGTGGCGGACGTGTGTTGCTCAATGCCAACGAATCGGCGTGGGCGCCACCGGGTGATCATGATCTGTCGTGCAACCGTTACCCTGATCCGCAGCCGGTAGCGCTGATCAACGCGCTCGCGCAGCTATACGGCGTGCGCGCTTCGCAGGTGCTGGTGGGGCGGGGCAGTGACGAGGCCATCGATCTGTTGGTGCGCGCGTTTTGCCGCGCCGGACAGGACGCCATTGCCATTCAGCCACCGACCTTCGGCATGTATGCGGTAAGTGCCCGTATCCAGAATGCTGGCGTCGTCACGGTGCCTCTCGATGCGAACTTCCGGCTGGATGCGGATGCGGTGTTGGCCGCCATCACGCCGGCAGTGAAGTTGGTGTTCGTGTGCACGCCCAATAATCCGACCGGGCAGTTGGTGCCGTTGTCCGACGTGGAGCGGCTTGTGCGCGAACTGCGTGGCCGAGCGTTGGTGGTTGTCGACGAGGCTTACCTCGAGTTTTCCGACGCCGTTAGCGCAGCATCGCTGCTGGATCGATATGACAACCTCGCCGTGCTGCGCACCCTTTCGAAGGCCTGGGCGCTGGCTGGCGCACGCGTGGGCACGCTGTTAGCGAACGAGGATGTGATCGCTTTGCTCCGCCGCATCATGGCGCCGTATCCCTTGCCGAGCCCCTGCGTGGCGTTGGCACTGGAGGCGTTGTCTGAAGCCGGGCGAGTCGCTGCCCAGTCTCACATGGTCATCGTGCGGGAACAGCGCGAACGCATGGCGCTTGCACTCGCTGGCGCAGCGGGCGTGCGGCAGGTGTTGCCTTCGCAGGCCAATTTTCTTGCAGTACGGTTCGACGAAGCGAACATCGTGTATCGGCGCTTGCTGGAGGCCGGCATTGTGGTGCGGGATGTGCAGCGCTACCCACGACTTGAAGATGCACTGCGCATCACCATCGGCAAGACGGAGGAGAACGACCGCGTGCTCGACGTTCTGAATGACCAGGCATGGACGGCAAGCGGACGCGCCAAGGGAACGGTGACGGGATTATCCACATGAGTCGCAAGATTCTATTTATCGACCGAGACGGCTGCCTGATCGAAGAGCCGGACGATTTCCAGATCGACAGCTTTGAGAAGTTCGCGCTGCTGCCGGGCGTGATCGCCGCGCTGCAACGTTTTATCGCTGCAGGCTACGAATTGGTCATGGTCACCAACCAGGATGGTTTGGGCACGGATAGCTTTCCGGAAGCCGATTTTGTCGGCCCGCACGAGCTGCTGATGCGTATCCTGGCTTCGCAAGGCATTGCCGTTCGTGATGTTTTGATCGATCGCAGTTTTCTGCACGAGCGCAAGGACACCCGCAAACCAGGCATCGGCATGATGCGCCAGTATCTGGCGGATGACGGCTGGAGTCGCGCGGCTTCGGCCATGGTGGGCGATCGCGAGACGGACCTGCAGTTCGCCGCCAACATGGGGGTGCGCGGCTTTCGGGTCGGCTCGCATGGGCTCGCATGGGAGGAGATCGCTCACCAGTTGCTGGATGCCCCGCGCATGGCCACGGTGGAGCGCAACACGCGGGAAACGCGCATCACGGTGAGCGTGAATCTCGACAAGACGGTGGAGCCGCAGATCCACACCGGACTGGGCTTCTTCGATCACATGCTGGAGCAGATCGGCAAACACGGCGGTTTCGCGCTGGCGCTGCGTTGCGACGGCGACACCCATATCGACGAACACCACACCATCGAAGATTGCGCGCTGGCCTTGGGCCAAGCGTTGCGACAAGCGCTGGGTGACAAGCGTGGCATTGGCCGATATGGCTTCGTGCTTCCCATGGACGAATCGCAAGCAAGCGCGGCGCTGGATCTTTCCGGTCGATCGTATTTTGTCTTCGATGGACAGTTTCCGCGTGAACGCGTCGGTGACATTCCCACCGAACTGGTCCCGCATTTCTTCCGCTCGCTTTGCGAAACGCTGGGGGCCAACCTGCACCTGAGCGTGCGTGGCGAGAACGCGCACCACATGGTGGAAGCCTGCTTCAAGGTCGTAGCCCGCGCGTTGCGCCAAGCGATCCGCCGCGAAGGTAGCGAACTGCCGAGCACCAAGGGAGCGCTCTGATGAGCGTGGTGCTGGTGGATGCGGGCGGTACCAACATCGGCTCGGTGCGCTATGCGTTGCAGCGGCTGGGTGTGGATGCTGCCCTTACGTCAGATCCCGCGTGCATTCGATCGGCGGACAAGGTGATCTTGCCCGGCGTGGGCGCCGCTGGCCCTGGTATGGCGCGCCTGCGCGAACTGGGCCTGGTGGAGCTGATGCGCTCGCTGACGCAGCCCGTGCTCGGGGTTTGCCTGGGCATGCAGTTGCTGTGCGAGCGCTCGGAAGAGGGTGATACCGCTTGCCTCGGCGTGATTCCGGCGACCGTGACGCGCTTTATTGAACAGCCAGGCTTGCGTGTGCCGCACATGGGCTGGAACCGCCTGCAGCGCCGCCGTGAGCACGGCTTGTTGCAAGGGCTGGCCGATGGCGACTGGGCTTATTTCGTACACAGCTACGCGGTTCCCGTGGGCGATTACGCGCTGGCAACAACGGAGTACGGCGGCGCGTTCGCCTCGGTGATTGCGCGCGGCAATTTCCATGGCATGCAGTTCCACCCCGAGCGCTCGGCCCAGGTCGGCGCCCGCCTGCTGAAGAATTTCCTCGAACTATGAGCTTTACGATCATTCCCGCCATTGATCTGCGCGCGGGCCGCGTCGTCCGCCTGAAGCAGGGCGATTACGCGCAGCAGACGACATATGACTTCGACCCGCGTTCGCTCGCTCGCGACTATGCCGCGGCGGGCGCCGACTGGCTGCATCTGGTCGACCTGGACGGTGCGCGTGGCGGCAGCCTGGAAAATCTCGCGGTGATCGAAGCGATCGCCCGCGACGGCATGCGCATACAGGCCGGTGGTGGCGTGCGTTCCGAGGATGATGTGCAGCGTTTGCTCGGTGCCGGTGTGTCGCGCGTGGTGCTTGGCAGTCTGGCCATCCGCGAGCCCGCCATGGTCGAAAGTTGGCTGGTTGCACGCGGGGCTGAGCGGTTCACGCTCGCACTCGACACCTTGTACCGCGATGGCGCCTGGACCTTGCCTAGCGCGGGCTGGACGGAAACCGAGTCGCGCACGCTGGATGATCTTGCGCCCTGGTACGCCCAGCACGGTGCCACCCACCTCTTGTGCACGGACATCGAGCGTGACGGCATGCTGGCCGGCTTCAATCTGGATCTGTATCGGTATCTCGCCGCGACGGTGCCAACCATGGCGGTGCAGGCCTCCGGTGGCGTGCGCTCGCTGGACGATATCCGCGCGGCGCGTGAGGCGGGTGCACGCGGAGTGATCCTCGGCCGTGCGCTGCTCGAAGGCCGTTTCAGTCTGAAGGAAGCGCTGGCATGTTGAGCCGTCGTCTGATTCCCTGCCTGGACGTGCGCGACGGCAAAGTCGTGAAGGGCGTGCGTTTTCGCGATCACGTGGTGATGGGCGAGATCGTCGACCTCGCACTGCGCTACCGCGACGAGGGTGCTGACGAATTGGTGTTCTACGACATCACAGCCAGTCCGGAAGGGCGTAGCGTCGACCGCGGCTGGGTAGAGCGCGTGGCCAGCGTGATCGATATCCCATTCTGTGTCGCAGGCGGTATCCGCAGCGTGGATGAGGCGAGGGCGGTGCTGCATGCCGGTGCCGACAAGATCTCGGTGAACTCGCCGGCGCTGGAGCGTCCGGGGCTTATCGATGAACTGGCCGCAGCATTCGGGGTGCAGTGCGTAGTGGTGGGCGTGGATAGTCTGCGCGATGCCGATGGTGAATGGCGAGTGCGCCAGTACACCGGCGATCCTTCACGCACACAGGCGCTGCCGCGCCGTACGCTGGACTGGATTGTGGAGGCGCAACAGCGCGGGGCAGGCGAGATCGTACTCAACTGCATGGGCAGTGACGGCGTACGCCAGGGCTACGACCTGGAGCAGCTCATGGTCGTGCGTAGCCTGTGCAACGTGCCGCTGATCGCTTCCGGCGGCGCGGGTACGCCGGAGCACTTCCGTGATGCATTCGTTGAGGCGGACGTCGACGGCGCGCTCGCGGCGAGCGTGTTCCATTCCGGTGCGATCGCGATCCCCTCGCTCAAGCAGGCGCTGGCCGACTGGGGCGTGGACGTAAGGTTGTAGTTGAACAACGACTCGTCGCTTCGGACAGCCGAGGGGAGAGTCAGCGTGGCCGAGGCATGTCCGTTGGCCGCAGATCAGCCCGTTTCCAGAAGAGAATCGCCATGAACGCACTCACCCTCGATCCCTCCCGACTCGACTGGGCCAAAGGCGACGGCCTGCTGCCCGTCATTGTCCAGCACTGGCTGACGGGCGAAGTGTTGATGCTGGGCTACATGAGCGCCGAGGCGCTGGTCGCCACGCAAGAGAGCGGACACGTGACCTTTTTCAGCCGCAGCAAACAGCGCTTGTGGACCAAGGGTGAAACCTCCGGCCATGTGCTGGTGCTGAAGTCCGTGCGCATGGATTGCGATGCCGACACCTTGCTGGTGCTTGCCGAACCGCATGGCCCGACCTGTCACAACGGTACCAGTAGTTGCTTCGGTGACGAGGTGCAGCCACCGCTCGGATTCCTGGCGGAACTGGATGCATTGATTGCGCAGCGATACGTGGAGCGGCCGGCTGGCAGTTACACCACCAAACTTTTCGAGGGTGGCATTCGCCGCATGGCCCAGAAGGTGGGCGAGGAGGGGGTCGAAACGGCGCTGGCGGCTGTGGCGCAGGACGACGATGCCCTGCTTGGGGAGGCCGCCGACCTTGTCTATCACCTTGCCGTGGCCTTGCGGGCGCGCGGGCTGGGGCTGTCCGATGTCGCGGGCGTGCTGTCGCAACGTCATGCGGTGCGCGTCGCGTCATAACCTCTCGGGAATGAGGTGCGCCACAAGTCCACGTATGACTAGCGCAGCCTTAACGGATGCTGTGGTTTCTTATTTCCAAGGCACGCAAACACGCCGGGGATACACCATGCCAGATCGTTTCATGAGCCGTTGAGCAAGGTTGAGTCACCCGGCTGCCATGCGATGTGAAGGCAGCCTTCACCAGAGATTTCTTTCCAGGGGACGCAATGCGTAATGATCTGCGCACAGTAGATCGCGCGGGCTTCGTGTCCCCCTTTTGAGGACGGCGTTATGGCAGATGTCGCAGTGATCGGTGGTGGCGCGGCGGGTGCCGCAGCATTCGGCGAACTGCTGGCGCGGTTCGATGGTGGCACGGTGCACTGGATCGTGGGCCAACACGCGCCGGGAAGGGGCGTGGCTTATGGCACCGGAGAGGACCAGCACCTTCTGAATGTGCGCGCTTCGGCTATGGGTGTGTTTCAGGAGCACGCCGAGGATTTCATCCAGCACGCCTCGCGTCAGCTGGGTCAGGTGAAGGGCACGGATTTTCTGCCGCGGCGCATCTTTGGTGATTTCATCCAGGCTCAGGTGGGCGCTCGCATCGATGCGGCGCGTCGCGCGGGGCGCAGTTTCCGTATTCATCCAGAGAGTGCTCGCGAAGTTGTCTCTCGCGGGCCGGGCGGCTATGCCGTGCGCGTTGGCGCCGATCGTTGGCTGGAGGTGGGCCAGGTCGTGCTGGCGGTGGGTGCGTTGGCGCAGCGTCCGTTGCGTACGGTGTCGACCACGGCGCTGGCCAGCGGAGCCTATGAACTTGATCCATGGCGGCTGGATCGACATACCCAGGCACCACGCCGTGTGATGGTGATCGGTACGGGTTTGACCGCGGTGGATACGCTGCTATCCGCCGCGCTCCGATGGCCGCATGCGGAACTGGTTGCGGTATCGCGGCATGGGTTGTTGCCCTTCACGCACTCGGCCTTGCCACTGGCACCGTATGCGCGACAGGAGGAACTCAATCGCGCGTTGCTGTCCAGCGATGGTCCCGCCCGCATGTTCCGCCAGGTGCGTGAAGCCTTGAGCGATGCCGAAGGCACGGAGTGGCGCAGCATCATCGACGGTATGCGGCCGATCAATGCGCAGCTGTGGCAGCAACTTTCGCATGCGCGTCGCCGGCAGTTCCTTCGCCATGTACGTTGGCTATGGGAAGCCGCGCGGCACCGGATGGCGCCAGCGACAGGCGAAGCGATCTATCAGTTGCAGGAGGAAGGCCGTCTGCAGGTGCTCGCTGCGCGCGTACTGGACGTGGACGGGACGGCGCCCTTGCAAGTGACGCTGCGCGAGCGCTCCACCCAACTGGTGAGTGCGCTGGAGGCTGATCTGGTCATTCAGGCGACCGGCCTGGATACGGCGGTGGCCTATGGTGCGCATGACTTGCTGTCGCAGTTGCTGCGTGATGGGCTGGCGGCGGCAGATGCCTTGCAATTGGGGGTGCTCGCCCAGCCCGACGGACAACTGACCGAGGCCGACGGACGCCCGCTGCCCGGCCTGTACGCCATGGGCTCACTGCTTCGCGGCAATTTGTGGGAGTGCACAGCCATGCCTGAAATTCGTGTGGCAGCGCATCGCCTGGCCGTACGCCTGTCGCAGGCAAGCACGGTTCCTCGCGAAAGCGCGAACGAATTGCCGTGAGAGACAAGGGCGGCATCGTGTGCCTCCATGCGCAAATCAGATGCTTCCGTGCTGATGTTGCGCAGGGTCGCGACATGACGATATGCCATATTGCGATTTCGAAGCTTTGCCAGTGGACGTTAGTCTGCTGCTCCATTGTTCCGCAGGAGGCGCCATGAAGAAGTCCTTCCTCGTATTGCTCGCCGCCGCCAGCGTGCTGCTGTCGGCTGCCGCCTTCGCTGGAGATGTGGCGCTACTCAACGTTTCCTACGATCCGACGCGCGAGCTGTATCGGCAGGTCAATACGGCATTTGCGGCGCAATGGAAGGCGCAGCATGGCGACACCGTCAACATCCGGATGTCGCACGGTGGTTCGGGCAAACAGGCGCGTTCCGTGGTCGACGGGCTTCCCGCCGACGTGGTGACGCTCGCGCTGGCCTACGATATCGACGCGATTGCTGATCGCGGCTTGCTGGCAAAGGACTGGCAGAAGAAGCTGCCGGACAACGCCACGCCTTACACCTCGACCATCGTGTTCCTCGTGCGCAAGGGGAATCCCAAGGGCATCAAGGACTGGGCGGACCTGGTGCGACCGGGTGTTCAAGTGGTGACGCCGAATCCGAAATCCTCGGGCGGCGCGCGTTGGAACTTCCTCGCCGCCTGGGGCTATGCGCTGAAGCAGCCGGGTGGAAGCGACGCCACCGCCAAGACCTACGTGAAGGAGCTATACAAGCACGTGCCCGTGCTGGACACCGGCGCTCGTGGCGCCACCAACACGTTCGTGCAGCGTGGTGTCGGCGACGTGCTGATTGCATGGGAAAACGAAGCGTTGCTCGCTAGGCGTCAATTGGGTGGTGACACCTTCGAGATCGTAGTGCCCTCCGTGACCATCGTGGCTGAGCCGCCGGTGGCCGTGGTGGACAGCAACGTGGACAAACACGGCACGCGTGCGGTCGCTCAGGCTTACGTGGAGTTCCTGTACTCCCCACAAGGGCAGGACATCGCGGCGAAGAACTTCTATCGCCCGCGCTCACCAGAAGTGGCGGCGCGTTATGCCAGCCAGTTCCCGACCACGCATACCTTCACCCTGGGCGAGTTGTTCGGCGACTGGCGGCAGGTCCAGGCCAAGTTCTTCAGCGACGGCGCGATCTTCGATCAGCTGGGGCCGGGAAGCTGACGTCATGCGAAGGCGCGTGCTCCCGGGATTCGGCCTCAGCTTCGGCTACGCGGTGGCCTATCTCGGCTTGATCGTGCTGCTGCCGCTGGCAGCATTGGCGTGGAAGGCTTCCGGCATCGGGTTCGAAGGGTTGGTGCGATTGCTGTCGGCGCCGCGTACGCTGGCGGCGCTGCGGTTGAGCGTGGGTGGCGCGGTCGTGGCGGCACTTATCAATGTCGTTATCGGCCTGTTGGTGGGCTGGGTGCTGGTGCGCTACCGCTTTCCCGGGCGTCGCCTGTTCGATGCGTTGGTGGATCTTCCCTTCGCCTTGCCGACAGCAGTGGCCGGTATCGCGCTGACGACGCTTTATGCCTCCAACGGCTGGCTGGGGCGATGGCTGGAACCCTTGGGCATCAAGGTGGCCTATACGCCGCTCGGCGTGTTCGTCGCCATGGTGTTCGTTGGCTTCCCGTTCGTCGTGCGCACCTTGCAGCCAGTGCTCTCGGCACTGGAGCGCGATGTGGAAGAGGCCGCGGAGAGCCTGGGCGCGCAGCGCTGGCAAACCTTCTTCCGGGTGATCTTGCCCATGCTGGCGCCTGCGCTGTTGACCGGCTTTGCGCTGGCGCTGGCGCGCGCTGTGGGTGAATACGGCTCGGTGATCTTCATCGCCGGCAATATTCCGATGCGCTCGGAAATTGCTCCTTTGCTGATCGTGCAGAAGCTTGAGCAGTTTGATGTGGCGGGCGCCGCCGCGCTGGGTGTGGCGATGCTGTTGCTGTCGTTCGGGCTGCTGGTGTTGGTGTCGCTATTACAACGCTGGAGTCAGCGTTGGGCGGAGCGCGCCGCATGAATGCCCGCAAGCATTCGCGCCGTGTAGCGTGGCCGCGCCGTATGGTGCACCTGATACTCATCGTACTGGCGCTGGTATTCCTTACGTTGTTCCTGCTTTTGCCGTTGGCGACCGTATTCGTCGAGGCGTTCCGGCAGGGCATTGGACCCTACCTTGAAGCCATCAAGGAACCGGAAGCCTTGTCCGCGATCCAGCTTACGCTGCTGGTGGCGGCCATCGCCGTGCCGATGAACGTGGTGTTCGGTGTCGCCGCCGCCTGGGCCATGACACGCTTCGAGTTCCGCGGCAAGGCGCTGCTCGGCGCCTTCATCGATTTGCCGTTCTCCGTGTCGCCGGTGGTTTCCGGTTTGGTCTACGTGTTGCTGTTTGGTGCGCAAGGTTGGTTCGGACCATGGCTGGATCACCATGGCATCAAGATCATCTTCGCCGTGCCGGGCCTGGTATTGGCGACCATGTTTGTCACGTTGCCATTCGTTGCGCGCGAACTTATTCCGCTGATGCAATCACAAGGCAGCGAGGAGGAAGAGGCGGCTCGTGTACTTGGCGCGAGCGGCTGGCAGATGTTTTTCCGCGTCACGTTGCCCAACATTCGCTGGGCGCTGTTGTACGGCGTGCTGCTGTGCAATGCCCGCGCCATGGGTGAGTTCGGCGCGGTTTCGGTCGTGTCGGGTCACATCCGTGGACTGACCACCACCATGCCGCTGGAAGTGGAAATGCGTTACAACGAATACGAATACGTCGGTGCCTTCGCGGTCGCCTCGTTGCTGGCCTTGCTGGCGCTGGTCACACTGGCGGTGAAAACCCTGCTGGAATGGCGGTACGGTGACGAGATCGCCGCGCACGCTCCCGGCGGGCATTGAGAGGGCCGTACGGTGCTTGAATTGTCCCGACTCCATCGCCGTTTCGCTGGTTTCCAGGCGTTGGACGACGTCAGCCTGGACATCGCACCGGGCGAATTCCTCGCCTTGCTCGGGCCATCGGGTTCGGGCAAGACGACGCTGCTGCGCATCCTGGCTGGGCTCGATTACCCCGACAGTGGCAGCGTGCTCAGGAATGGTGACGACTTCCTCGCCACGCCTGCGCGCGAGCGTCGCATCGGCATGGTCTTCCAGCATTACGCCTTGTTTCGCCACCTGACCGTGATTGAGAACATCGCCTTCGGCCTGCGCGTGCGACCCTGGCGTTCACGGCCGTCGCGAAGCGAGATTCGTGCGCGCGTGGACCGGCTGCTGCGTCGCGTGCAATTGGATGGGTTGGGTACGCGTTATCCCACCCAGCTTTCCGGCGGCCAGCGACAACGCGTGGCACTGGCCCGTGCGCTGGCGGTGGAACCGGACATGCTGTTGCTGGACGAACCCTTCGGCGCGCTCGACGCGCAGGTGCGTGTGGCCTTGCGACGCTGGCTGCGAGAGCTACATGAGGAGCTTGGACTTACCAGCATCTTCGTCACGCATGATCAGGAAGAAGCTCTGGAGCTGGCCGACCGCGTTGCGGTGATGAACAAGGGACGTATCGAGCAGGTGGGGCCACCCGAGGTCATCTACCAGCAACCCGCCACACCCTTCGTCTGTGAGTTCATCGGCAAGGTAAATCGCTTCTCGGTACGGAGGCACGCTGGCGGGTTTGCTGCCGCAGGATGGATGCCGGAAGGCGATCCGTGGCAGGGGCGCTTTACCGAAGCCGTGGCTTATGTACGACCGGAGCAGCTGCGGCTGGCGACGCCGTCGTCGCTGCCTGCATGGCAGGCGCATCTAAGACATATCTACCTGGCGGGCGGCGTCGCCCACCTTGATCTCCACGTCGCCTCGCTCGACCTTGCGCTGGAAGCGGACGTAGCAAGCGAAGATCTTTCGCGGTTCGGGCTGCAGCTGGGCATGGAGCTGCGTGTGGCGCCACGTAGCGTGGTGATGTTTCCACTGGATGGGAAAGGCGAGCCGCTCAGCGAGGAGCGCTGGATCTGGCACGCGCGTAGCCCTGTGCCTGCGTGAGCGTGACTCAGCGAGCTTCGCCGGGACGGCCCAGTATCGTTGCAGGGACGGCCGGCTTGAAGGCAACGGCCGGCCCTGGCGCGATGTGCTTGCGCCACAAGGCGAGCTGCTCGGCAATGCCTGTGCCCACGCTCATCTGCGGCTCCGACGGTGTCAGCTTGTCCTTGGCTTCCCACTGGGCGATTTCGGACGAGGCTTGGCGATAGGCCTCCATGAAATCCGTGGTGTGGTTAAGCCCGTCGACCAGCCATGCGTGCCCGAAATACGTGATATCCGAATCGCTGCCGCAACCGAATGAGCTGCGATCAGCACGTGCTGCCGTGATGACCAGCGTGCCTGGACCTTGCAGCGATGGCACGAAGCCGCCGGAGTAGCAGGCGTTGACCACCACGACCTTCCACTTGAAGGGGCGCTTGGAAAGGATGCCGGAGAGATCGTCCGTGCCGATCTGGTCCAATGGGATCGGATCCATGTCCACCAGCAGGGTGTGGTCCTCACCACCATGCGTAGTGAGATAGACCAGCAGAATGTCTTCGTCCGGCTTCATCAGGGTCGCGATGCCGTCGAGGGTTTCTTCCAGATTGCTCCAACTGGCGAGAGGGTGTCGATCCAGCGAGCCAGGATTGTTCTCCAGCACGACCACATGCGTGTCGGGGCCGAAGCGCTTTGGAAACATCGTCGCCGCGTACTCAGCCTCGTTGCGGAACACATCCTCGCCACCATCGCCGCCGAAGGCCACGACATAGAGGTTGGGCCGGCCCGGCGTACGTGGACCCAGTTCCGCCAGTGCCTTGTGCACCATGTTGCGCTGTGCGTACATGACCTGCTCGGGCGACGGCGCCTGCTCGGGCCAATTGTCCGAGGGGGCGCTGTCTTCGTCCGTCGTGGCCGTGCTGGCCGACGCGGGTGAGCTCGTGCCTTGCGCGGCCTGTTCCTGCGCGCCGACTGCAGGAGCAGGAGGCGCGCGATGAGACAGCCCCACCATGAGCAATACGCCGGCTGCAAAGGCGAGCAGGGCGGTCAGGGCAGTACGCATGGTGGCAACCCGGAAGGTCAGAGGGTGATGTCGTCGAACGTGCGGTAGGCCGGGTGACGCGGCGCGTCCGGCATGTCCAGGGGGGCACGCAACAGCCAGCCCGTGCGGAATCCGGCGGCACGCGCGGCATCAAGCTCCTCCACGATGTCGGAGAGGAACAGGATGTGCTCGGGCAACTCGCCAATGGCATTGGCGATCAGCTCATAGGAGCGCTGTTCGCGCTTGGGACCAGTCTCGGTATCGAAATAACCAGAGAACATCGGGGTCAGATCACCCGCTTCGCTGTAGCGGAAGAACAACTTCTGAGCAGGTACCGAGCCCGAGGAATAGACATACAGGTGCAGGCCATCGGCACGCCACTCGTGCAGTTTGGCCGACACTTCGGGATAGACGTGCGCTTGGTATTCGCCGCCGGCATAACCTTCCTGCCAGATCATGCCCTGCAGCGCCTTCAGCGCGGTGGACTTGCGGTCTTCCTTGATCCAGCGAAGCAGCAGTTCGATCACTTCCTGGCGCGGGGCTTCGACGATGCCCGCCTCTTTGGCTGCCTCGTGCAGCCAGTGCTGCACTTCCGGCGTGTCGCCATGCGTTTCAATGAAGGCGGGCAGGCGCTTGTAGGCGTACGGGAACAGTACGTCCTTGACGAAGCTGATCGAGCTGGTGGTGCCTTCGATGTCGGTGACGATGGCGCGGATGACGGTCATGCGGGAAAGCTTGATAGGGGGAGCGACAAGCTTACCCGGCCCCCACCCCTGGGGCGAGGGGCGGTATGCCGGTTCATGATCCGGGTCACCCGGCCGGCCCTTATGGCCGGGCCGGGCCGGTGCAGGCCTCAGGCGGCCTGCGCGGAGGTGTGCGGCGTCATGCGGGGGAACCGCGTGGCGATGTCCTCGCCGGTGAACTGCGCTACCCAGCCTTCCTTGTTGGTGAACAGGCGGATCGCCACGAAGTAGGGCGCCTCGCTCATGTCGAACCAGTGGCGCGTGCCGTCCGGTACGCCGATCAGGTCGCCTTGCTCGCACAGCACATCGTAGACCTTGCCGTTGAGATGGAGAGTGAACTGGCCAGCGCCGGCCACGAAGAAGCGCACCTCGTCTTCGCTGTGTGTGTGCTCGCTGAGGAACTTCTGGCGCAGCGTGGCCCGATCCGGATGGTCCGGCTTGAGGCTGATCACATCGACGGCCTGGTAGCCCTCTTCGGACATCAGTCGGTCGATGTCGCCGCGGTAGGCCGCGATGACTTCATCCTGGCTGGCGCCCGGAGCGATCGGCTGGTTGGCCTCCCATTGCTCAAAGCGAACGCCGACCTTGGCCAGCTCGCTGGCGATATCGCGGTGCTCGGTGTGGACCGAGAGCGGAGCATCGGGTTGGGTATCGTTGAAAATGCGCAGACGGCTCATGCCGACAACCTCCGGAGATCAAGTTCGCAACCGAGCAGGAATTCGAGTGCCTCCAGGTGACGGCGCGTCTCGGCCATGTCGCGGCCCCAGGTGTAAATACCGTGGCCGTTGATGAGATAGGCGTGCAGGGGGCGGCCGCTATCCAGCCACGCATCCACCTGCGCGACAAGCTCCGGCATGTGCTGTGTGTTCGGGAACACGGGGATCGCCAGTTCGGCATCGTGCGTCGTCTGCCCGGCGATAGCCTTCTGCAGCTCCCAACCTTCCAGTTTTACGACGCCATCGGGAGCGAACAGCCGCGAGGCCACGCTCTGGGTGCGCGAATGCGTGTGCAGCACCACGTTGATCTCCGGGAAGCGACGGTAGATCTGGGTGTGCAGTTCGGTTTCCGCACTGGGACGAGCGCTGGTGCCCACGGCCTTGCCGTGCATGTCGATCAGCATGATGTCGTCGCGACCCAGCTTGCCCTTGTCGCGGCCGGAGATGGTGATCGCGGCGTGATCACCGTCGATGCGCATCGAGAAATTGCTGCTGGTAGCGGGCGTCCAGCCGGCGGTAGCGAGTTCGCGCGCAGCGTCGGCGATGGCGTCGGAACGCTCAGCGAACAAGGCGGGCGAAATGGTGTCGGGGAGAACCTGGCTCATGATGTATGGACGTCCAAACGGGCTGGCACTATACCACGCCCGATTTTTCTGATGCGCCGAAAATGCGATCCATTCTCACGACTTATCGACGAGACGAGTAGGATCGGCGGAGGTTTGTCACGGGCGTGGCAAACATGAATGCTTTACGACGGAGGTTGGACCCATGTCGCAAGAGAAAGATATCGAATCGCGCCGCCGGTTTCTCAAGGCCGCAGCCGGGACGGCTGTCGCAGCTGCCATGATCGGCACTTTGCCGCGCGTCGCGCGCGCTGCCGACTTGCCGCACCTGGCTGATTCGGATCCGACTGCCAAAGCACTCGGTTACGTTGAAGACGCCAGCAAAACGACCGATGCAAAGCACAAGGCGGGCGACACCTGCGCCAACTGCCAGTTCTACTCCGGTGGTCCGACGGGTTACGGTCCGTGCCAGCTCTTCCCAGGCAAGGCGGTAAGCGCGAAGGGTTGGTGCGTATCGCACGCACCAAAGAAAGCCTGATCGCTGCGTTCAACGTGAGATCGAAGGCCGGCATCACGCCGGCCTTTCTTTTTTTATGACGCGTTCGTCACGCACGCGATCACGTTTTACGCGATGCGTATGTTGTGTTCGCAAGTGAAGACTCGAACCGAAGAACTCGGTGAGAGAGAAGATGCTGCCCAGACGCGTCAGGCCGAGGAGCTGACCCGCCTGACGCGCCGGGCGGCAATCCGGGGCCCACTGCCAAGTGATCAACCCACGGAGCACAGATGATACTCCTGGCAGGGCATTTTTGGGCCCGCGGGGCCCAAAATTTTCTCGAAAAAGTCTCGTTAAAATGATTAAAATCAACGAGTTGCAAGTTTATTAAAGACTGGGCCTCACGAATCCTCGCCGGGCGGCAATTATTCGTTCCCAGGAGGTGAGGTACCTCCTGGTGGCATTTTCGGCGACGTTGGCGGCAAATCGCCGCCAATGCGCCCTTATCCCTGTTTGGCCTGCTGGCGGAGCCGGCTGTGGCGGACGCCATAGCCGAAGTAGATGGCGAGGCCCAGCACGGTCCAGATGATCATCAGGAGCCAGTTGAACCAGCTCATGAAATAGAGCAGGGACAGGCAGCTGATCACGCCCGCCGGGCAGATAAACCAGGCCCAGGGCACGCGGAAACCGCGATGCAGGTGGGGCGAGGTATAGCGCAGGATCAGCACGCCAGCGCAAACCGCCACAAAGGCGATCAGCGTACCCATCGAGGTCAGGTCAGCAAGCAAGTCCAGCGGAAATACCGCCGCCAGGATGGCGATGCCGACACCGGTGATCACGGTGTTGATGTGCGGCGTGCGGTGCTTGGGATGGATGCGATTGAACACCTTCGGCAGCAGACCGTCGCGCGACATGATCATGAAGATGCGCGGCTGCGCGATGATCATCACCAGGATCACGGACGACAGGCCGATGAGTGCACCGATCTCCACCACCAGTCGCAACCAGCCGAGCTGCGGGTAGTTCTTCACCGCCGTCACGACAGGCTCCGCCGTGCCGAGCTGGGTGTAGGAGATCAGGCCGGTGAGCACGGCAGCCATCGCCAGGTAGAGCACGGTGCAGATCACCAGCGAGACCAGCGTGCCGAATGGCAGGTCGCGCTGTGGGTTTTTGCATTCCTGCGCCGCTGTCGATGTTGCCTCGAAACCGATGTAGGCGAAGAACACCATGGCCGCGCCGCGCATGATGCCAGACCAGCCGTACTTGCCGGGCGCTTCGTTGGCGGGAATGAACGGGTGCCAGTTGGCCGGGTCGATGTAGCGATAGCCGGCGACCACCACGATGATGATCAGGCCAACCTTAAGCGCCACCATCAGGACATTGAGCCCCGACGATTCCTTGATGCCCACGTAGCACAGCGCGGTCAGCGCCAGCACGATGGCCACCGCCGGAAGATTCATCAGGTGACCGGTAGCTACCAGGTGGCCGTCGGTGAAGGCCAGTGGTGCTTCCGTCAGCGCGATGGGCAGATGGATGCCCATGCTGTCGAGCAGGCTGGTGAAGTAGCCGGTCCAACTCGCGGCCACTGCGGAGGCGGAGATGCCGTACTCAAGCACCATGTTCCAGCCGATGAACCAGGCGACCAGCTCACCCAGTGTCGCGTAGGCGTACGAGTAGGAGCTGCCGGAGATCGGGATCAGCGTGGCGAACTCGGCGTAGCACAGCGCGGTGAAGGCACTGCAGATCGCTGCCAGCATGAAAGAGATCAGCACGGCAGGGCCGGCGTGCTCCGCGGCAGCTTGGCCGGTCACCACGAAAATGCCGGTGCCGATAACCGCGCCGATGCCCAGCGCAGTAATGCCCCAAGGGCCTAGCGTGCGGCGAAGGGTAGGGCCGTGTGAAGCGTCGTCGGCGTCGGAGAAGTCGGTTTTGCGAGCGAATAACTGTTTGAGCATGCGTCGGCCTGGTGCTGCGGGAGGCGCGGGTCAAAACGAGAGGGCCGGCGCTGGGCCGGCCCTTCGTGTCGGATCAGGAGTTTTGCTTGCGGAGCTTGCTATGGGAATACCCATAGATGGCATAGATGAGCATGCCGATGGTAGTCCAGCCGAGCATCAGCGGCCAATTGGCGCGGAACGACTGCCAGAACAGGTACAGGCAGATCACCGCGCCGGCGAGGCTTACGAACCAGATGCCGGGGACGCGGAACGAACGTGGCAGTTCAGGGCGGGTGTAGCGCAGGATCAGCACGCCGATGCAAACCGTGGTGAACGCCAGCAGCGTGCCCATGGACACCAGCTCACCGAGGATGCTCACCGGGAACAGGCCGGCAATGACCAGCGCCGCAACGCCACCGATGATGGTGGCCACGTGCGGCGTGCGGTGCTTGGCGTGAACGCGGGACATGCCTTTCGGCAGCAAGCCGTCCTTCGCCATGCTGAAGAAGATGCGCGAGGTGCCCAGCAGCATCACCAGGATCACTGACGAAAGGCCGGCGAGCGCACCGAACGACACGATGGCCTTCAGCCAGGTCAGCTGCGGATAGAGACTCAGTGCAGTCGCGACCGGTTCCGGCGTGCCCAACTTGTAGTACGGCGCAATGCCCGTGAGGGTCAGTGCCATCGCGATGTACAGAACGGTGCAGATAGCCAGCGAGCCGAGGATGCCGATGGGCATATCGCGCTGCGGGTTCTTCGCTTCGCCTGCCGCCGTCGAGACTGCGTCGAAGCCGACGTAGGAGAAGAACACCAGCACGGCGGCGCGGAAAATACCGCTGGTGCCGAAACGACCCGGGCCTTCTTCCGGCGGAATGAACGGATGCCAGTTGGCCGGATTGATGAAGCGGAACGCGAAGATCAGAAACAGTGCGATGACCACGACTTTGATGGTCACGATCAGCGAGTTGACGAAGGTCGACTGCGTGATGCCCACGTAGCACAACCATGTCAGGCCGCTGACGATGAGCACGGCCGGCAGGTTGATCAGTGCGCCCGTGGTGACGATCTGGTGCGTGTCGGTGAACTTGAGCGGCGCGGTCGACAAATAGTCGGGCAGGGCCAGCGATAGTCCAGTCCAGTGGCCGAGGATGGAAAGGCATTCGTTGAAGTAGCCGGACCAGCCCGCCGCCACTGTCGCCACGGCGAATAGATACTCAAGAACAAGGTTCCAGCCGATGAACCAGGCGACGATCTCCCCCAGCGTTGCATAGGAATAGGCGTATGCGCTGCCGGAAACGGGGATCATCGCCGCGAATTCCGCGTAGCACAGGCCTGCGAAAGCACAGGCGATGCCGGCGACGATAAAACTGATGATCAGGGCGGGGCCGGCGTGTTCCGCGGCGGCCTGTCCAGTGATGACGAAGATACCGGCGCCGATGACTGCGCCAACGCCGAGCGTCACCAGATGGCGAGCGGTAAGTACGCGCTTGAGGCTGGCTTCGCCTTCCAGGCTGTCGTGCGGCAGCTCGCCTGCATCGACGTGTGGCGACGCCTGAATCGGGTGCGTCGCGAACAGGTTTTTCAGCATGTTTCTCCCCTACCGCCGGATCTGTCGTTTCTTATGAACTTGCCACCGTGACTTTCGCCACGGTCCATGCATGCGTCGCCTCCCCAGCGACGACAGGCCACCATAGCCCAGCCGACCTTGGCGGTACAAGTTGCACCGCGGTCACCCGTCGGGCCGCTTTCCAACGGGGTCAAGCCCGCCCATCTCTGAAATAATGCGGGCCGGCGGCGGCGCAGGCCCGCGGCCACTTTTCTATGTTCTTACGTAATGGATGGTCCATGAGCGCACTGCTCTCACAGTTTCAGCACTACGGCCAGCAATGGCCCCACGAGGGCGATGTTCCGCATTTCATCGATTTTTTGGCGGGCGGTCAGCAGGTGTTTCTGCGTGAATCCCTTGAGGGGCATTTCACCGGTTCGGCATGGCTGGTCAGTGCCGATGGCGAACGTGTCCTGCTGACCCATCACCGTAAGTTGGGCCGTTGGTTGCAACTGGGTGGCCACGCTGACGGTGATATGGATCTTTCGCTGGTTGCCTTGCGCGAGGCGGAAGAGGAATCCGGGCTCACCGGCCTTCATGCCGAGCTCGTGCCATTCGATCTCGATCGTCATCGCATCCCTGCTCGTGGGCAGGAGCCGGAGCACTGGCACTACGACGTGCGTTACGTCGTGCGTGCAGGAGCGAATGAGACTTTCGAAGTCAGCGAGGAATCACACGCACTGGCATGGCGCTCCATTCGGGAGATCGCCGAAGACTCTGCGAGTGACGAATCGTTGCGCCGCATGGCCAACAAGTGGCTGCAGCGTAGCTGAGGCTGAGGGCTTAGGCGTACTTCGCGGGTGCCGGATTCAGGTGCCCGCATTCCACGCAGGTGCGGGCATCGATTGAGCGGTAGAAGCGTTCGAACACGGGTGGGAAATCCTGCTCAATGCTGTCGAGGGTGAAGTACTCCTCGTACAACTTGTGGTTGCAGCGCTCGCAGTACCACATCAGGCCGTCTTTCTCGCCAGCGAGGCGTCGCCGTTCGATCACCAGGCCGATAGATTCGGGCATGCGTTGCGGTGAGTGCGGCACGCAGGGTGGAAGGTAGAACATCTGGCCCGCGCGGATCGGAATGTCGCGCAGCATGCCCTCGTCCTGCACCTTCAGCACCATCTCGCCTTCGAGTTGGTAGAAGAACTCCGGACCTTCGTCATAGTGGAAGTCCGTGCGCGCGTTCGGGCCGCCCACGATCATCACGATGAAGTCGCCGTCCACGATGCACTTGTTGCCGACGGGCGGTTTCAGCAGATGACGGTGTTCGTCGATCCAGCGTTGCAGGTCGATGGGTGGCGTCAGGGCCATGTAGGGCTCCGTCGGTGGGGAGGGCGACAAACGGGGAGTGTAAGCACCACGGCTCAGTCGATCCAGCGCCCCTCGCGGAGCACTGTTTCCAGGCGAGACCGC
Organism: Dyella sp. ASV24; assembly: GCF_016428905.1. Taxonomy (GTDB): domain Bacteria; phylum Pseudomonadota; class Gammaproteobacteria; order Xanthomonadales; family Rhodanobacteraceae; genus Dyella. The sequence goes on from NZ_JAELTQ010000002.1 coordinate 72,334, forward strand.
TCGTCGGGCTGGTGGAGACCTGCGCGATCCAGCCAGTCTTTATCGTAGTAGGAGCCGCTGTAGCGATCACCGCCGTCGCAGATAAGGGTGACCACCGGACCGTGCTCGCCTCGTGTTTTCATTTCAGCCATCAGCTGCAGTGCACCGACCAGGTTCGTACCGGTCGAGCCTCCGCATCGGCGCCCGAGTAGTGCTTCCAGGAGGCCAAGGGCGGCGATGCTGGCCGCATCGGGGACGCGCAGCATGCGGTCGATGACGCCGGGCATAAACGATGGTTCCACACGCGGACGACCGATACCTTCGATACGGGAGCCGCGCGACAGCTGCAGACTTGGATCGCGATGGTGGTAGTAGTCGTAGAACACCGAGTGTTCCGGATCGACCACGGCCAGTTGCGTGCGCTCGAGCTGACCGCCGCGATAACGGATATAGCGGCCAATGGTGGCGGAAGTGCCGCCCGTGCCAGCCGGCACGACAATCCAGCGCGGGGTGGGATCGGGCTCGTGCTGCATCTGCCGGAAGATCGATTCGGCAATATTGTTGTTACCGCGCCAGTCGGTGGCGCGTTCGGCATAGGTGAACTGGTCCATGTAGTGGCCGCCGATCTCGTTGGCCAGCTGTTGCGCGGCACCGTAGACATCGGTGTTATCGATGAGGTGACAGTGGCCGCCGAAGAACTCGATCTGCGCGATCTTGTCGCGTGAGGTGCTGCGCGGCATCACCGCAAAGAAGGGCAGCTCAAGCAGCCGTGCGAAGTAAGCCTCGGAAATCGCCGTGCTGCCGCTGGACGCTTCCACCACGGGGCGTCCCTGCTCGAGCCAGCCGTTGCAGATGGCATAGAGGAACAGTGAGCGCGCCAGCCGGTGCTTCAGGCTGCCGGTGGGATGGACCGACTCGTCCTTGAGGTAAAGCGGAATGCCGGGAAACGCTGGGAGATCCAGCCGGATGAGGTGCGTGTCGGCCGAGCGGTGGGCCTCGGCGTCCAGCGTCTGGATGGCGCGGCTGATCCAATGGGCGTGCATTCCGCGAGATTAGCACCCGCCCAGGTGAACGCCTTGTCCCCGATCATGGACAAGGCGCTGCGGCCTTTGCGATCAGGGCGACCAGCCCAGGCTGTGAGCCAGCGAGCGACCGGTGAGTCGATAACCGTCCGGGCTGAGGTGAATCAGGTCGTGGCCCATCAGGCTGGGTTGCGCATGCGCCCAGCCGTAGCTACCGCCTTGTCCACCCATGAGGTCCTGCCAGCTCCAGGCTGCGCAACCGAAACGGCTACCCACGTCCCGTTGTACCTGTTCGATGCGCTGGTGTACGCGGCTGTAGGTGAGCAGCGGTAGCGTGCCACCCTTGCCCTGGCGCAACACGCCGCGGTCAGGCGGCCCCACCAGCACACACGATGCCTTGGGAAATACCTGCCGCATATTGCCGAGCGCGCGCTCCAGCATCGCGGCGTACTTCTCGGCGTCGAAGTCCGGGTCGGCGCCTTCGTTGGTACCGAATTCCAACAACACGCCGTCGTAACTCACGCCGTGCAGTGATTGGGCGAACGAGCTCGGATTGACGTTGGCCCAGCCCTTTACCGTCGCGGAAGGCAGGCCGAATACGTCGAAGCTGACATCGGGCATCTGCGGGCGATCAAGGATGAAACCCTGCAGCACCAGCTTGCCCTGCGATACGCGCAACTTGATGGTGGACATGGCGCCGTTGGTACCGAGCGCCAACGCCTGGCTGGTATTCGTCGCCGGCAATGTCACGGTGCGCTGTGCGCCATCGTCGATCACGTAATCGATCGTTGCGCCAGCCGGCGCGCTGTAAATCACCTGGAGCTGGCGCACATCGGCTTGCCGCGAGGGATTGCGCACGTCGAGCCAGACGTAGCTGTCCGGCCCGGCATCGACGACGCGGTTGGCCAACCCTGGTCCGATGTCGAGCGGTGATGGCGAGGTGTAGGCGATGTCGGTCGTCCAGCTCGAGCCGATGCAGTACGCGCGCAAGCCTGGGAGCACCACATTGGCGCGGCCCATGGTCGGTGGCAGCAGGCGAGGGGCGACGCTCAATCCCTTGTCGCGCAGCGACTGGATTAGCGTCGATGCAAACGGACCGCCGGCGATATGGCTGTCTCCCCAGATGGCGATGCGTCGCGGTTGCTCGCTGTTGCCGGGTGCGAATCCAGTAAGGGTCTGTGCATCAACCAGGGGTTGCGGACGAATGGTTGTCCTGGCCAGCGGGCCGAGTTCGGCGTCGCTGGGCATCTGGGTGCCGCTCATGTTTACGCGGGCGGCGGGGCGTCCTGGCACCGGCTTGGGTGGAGCTGGCGGCGCGTTGGGGCAGACCAGGTCACTGACGCCGCCAAACGACGCAGGGGCGTCCTGGGCTTGAGCGGGAAGGCTGCAGGAAAGAGCGGAAAGGCCAGCGCACCAGGCACTGATCATCAAAAAACGTGTTACTGGTGCCATGCGCCATATGCTCCGGTCATTCAAGAATCCGTGCCCGCGAGGTTCTCGGGCAGGCCATTCTGCTTCAGATACGCAAGGTGTTTCTTGCGCAGCTTCATGGTGTAGATGCCATCGGGTGTTTCGCTGAGGATCAACTGCAGATCACGCACGACGTCGCCGCGCTCACCCAGGTGGAACGTCTGTGCCAGCACGCTCTCTCGCGTATACGTATTGGGCGAGGCGGAGTGCGGGCGACCCAGTGCCGCCACGCAACGCCAGCGTACGAAGCCGATGGGTTTGACGACGTCGCCCGCTTCATTCGTCCAGCCCTGCGTCGAGATGCGGTTGGCGACTTCGATCTGCTGGGCGGGCGTAGCTTCGGCAGGGGTAGGGGCAAACTGATCGCCGCCCCAGGTTTTCCAATCGTCCACCGACATGCCCAGCCCACCAGAATGACGACCGCCGTTCTGCCAATTGGCATCCGTCTCGCAGCGGGCCATCTTGTTCCAGTAGTCGTCGCTGGCCACCGGTTGCGGGGCGAGTTCAAGCGTGGGCGAAAGATCACCCGTGGCATGAGATGCCGTAGTCTCGGCCGTGTCTGCTGCTGCGGTTTCCGCCTTGTCACGCGCCAGGTGACCCGAGCGCATGATTTCCGTGATGAAGGCCCGCTGGCCAATGGTGGTCAAGTGAACGCCGTCGGAAACGAAGTAGTCGGGCTGATTGTCCGACGCGTCGTTCCAACGCACGGTGACCACGTTCGGGAAGTCAGGTGCGACATGGTCGATCAGTGCGTTGTTGGCTTCCATCCAGCGACGTGGCACGTGCGTGTTGACCAGCACGACGCGCTTGCAGTCGGACAGCATGGAAAGGATCTGTCGCAGCTGATCTTCCGTGACGTAGCCGTTGGTTCCCAGGTGCACCAACGCCACCTCGCGTACAGCACCTGCGCTCTTGAGTGTCTTGATCTGACGGATGACGTCGGCAGCTTGCCAGCCCATCGTTGCGTGCACGTCCGCGCCGGGCAGCGTGGCCTTCAGCAGGCGGCTGGAGCCTAGTAACACGGAGTCGCCCACGGCCGTCAGTTCGTCACCGGTGAAGGTTTCCACGGCCGGTTGATCCGGTTGCGTGTCGACCACCGGTGCAACCACGGGCTCGACAGGTGCTTCCACCGATACGGCAGGAATCGGGGTGAGCGTGTCCTGCACTTGAATCGGCGCCACCGGTGCACTGAGGTCGAGTGCCTCGCGCACGTCTTGCGCGGGCTTCGCTTCTGCGGGTGCGTGCCAGAGCGAGACGCCCATGGAGGTGAACACCAGCACCAGGGTGGCGATCACTGCCACGCGCCCCGACCATGCGTGCCGGCGAGGGTTGGTGAAGATGCGTCCAAGCGCGCCACGGCGAATGGGCATTTCCAGATAGCGGTAGGAGAGTGCTGCCACGACGAGTGTCAGCACGATGCGCACGACGAGCACCGAGCGGTTATCCAGCGCGCGCAGATCGATACCCGGACGCGTCAGCATGAACACCGGCCAGTGCCACAGGTAGATGCCGTAGGAGCGTTCACCGATCCAGCGCATCACAGGATTGTCGAGGCAGCGGCCGAACGCCATGCCCGGGTGCGTGGCGATCATGATCAGCGCGAGGGACGTCGCAGCAGCGGCAAGGAAGCCCCACGGGTAAAGCCTGGGCGTGTCTTCGCCCATCATGGCAAACAGCGCAATCATGCACGTCAATGCGATCAGGCCGAGCAGCCAGCCGGTGGCGCGAGCCATCACGCCCGGGCGATCCAGTTCAGGCGAGGGTTGCCAGAGCAGACCCAGGGCCGAACCGAGCAGCAGGGCGAAGCCGTGGGTATCGGTACCGAAGTACAAACGCGACGGATCGCCTTGTCCGGGATAGCCGATCTTGTGCGCCAGCAGTGCCATCCACGCGGCGGAAGCTGCGGCAAGCGCGATAGCGATGAACGCCATGCCGCGACGCTTCATGCGCGGTAGAAGAATGAAGGCCAGCGGCGCCCACAGAATGTAGAACTGCTCTTCGATGGCGAGCGACCACAGGTGTTGCAGCAGCGGCGGCCGGCCCGTGGCTTCGAAGTAAGAGGTCTGGCTGCGCAGCAGCTCCCAGTTGGTGACGTAGGCAAGCGACGCGACGACGTCGTTGCGCAGATGGGGCAGCGCGTCGCGCGCTACCCACGCCGACACAGCCACTACCGCTGCCATCATTAGCCACGAAGCGGGAAGCAGGCGTTTGGCGCGACGCCAGTAGAAGTCACGCAGATCCAGTCGGCCTGTGCGGTCCACTTCGCGGGCCATCAGCCCCGTGATGAGGAAGCCGGAAATGACGAAGAACAGATCGACGCCGAGGTAGCCACCCCGCGCCCAGTAAAAATCAGCATGGAAAAGCACGACCGCCGACACCGCCATGGCCCGGAGGCCATCGAGTCCGGAAAGTCGTGTCTGTACGGATGGAACGATCTGCGTGGTGACTGCTGCCACATCCGGGTGGCCTTCCACTTCCTGTGGATACTCTGCGAGTAGCATGGTGCCGTTCTTGGTTAGGGGCCTTGTCCATAAGCATGGCCGTCGTTTGTGCTGCAGCGACGGCCAAAACGGGCAAATCCGGGGCGACTTGCTGCGCCCCTGCGGTCAAACCTCCAATGTCGCCAGATCGCCTTTTTCCTCAAGCCACGCCTTGCGGTCGCTGGCGCGCTTCTTGGCAAGCAGCATGTCCATCAGCTTGGTCGTGCCATCGTCGCCTTCCACGGTGAGCTGCACCAGGCGGCGTGTGTCCGGGTGGATGGTCGACTCGCGCAACTGGCCCGGATTCATCTCACCAAGGCCCTTGAAGCGGGTGGTGCTGACCTGGCCCTTCATCTTCTCGCGCTGCACGCGTTCGAGCATCGCGTTCTTCTCGTTTTCGTCCAGGCAGTAGAACACCTGCTTGCCCACGTCCACGCGGAACAGGGGCGGCATGGCGACGAATACATGTCCTTCGCGAACCAGTGCCGGGAAGTGCCTGAGGAACAGCGCACTGAGCAGCGTTGCGATGTGCAGGCCGTCGGAGTCCGCGTCCGCAAGGATGACCACCTTGCCATAGCGCAGGCCTGACAGGTCGTCCTTGCCAGGGTCGCAACCAATGGCGACGGCGAGGTTGTGCACTTCTTCGGAGGCGAGCACCGAACTGGACTCGACTTCCCAGGTGTTGAGGATCTTGCCGCGCAGCGGAAGGATCGCCTGGAATTCCTTGTCGCGTGCTTGCTTGGCGCTGCCGCCCGCCGAGTCGCCTTCCACCAGGAACAGCTCGGTGCGGGTGAGGTCGGTGGCCGTGCAGTCGGCGAGCTTGCCGGGCAGGGCGGGGCCTTGGGTAATCTTCTTGCGCACCACCTGCTTGGCGGCCTTCAGGCGTGCACTGGCGCGCTCGATGGCGAGCTGGGCGATGCGCTCACCCAGGTCCACGTGTTGGTTGAGCCACAGGCTGAAGGCATCGTGGATGACGCCTTCGACCATGCCAGCCGCATTGCGTGAGGACAGGCGCTCCTTGGTCTGGCCGGCGAACTGCGGATCTTGCAGCTTGGCCGACAGCACGAATGCGAGGCGCTCCCACACGTCTTCCGGCGCAAGCTTTACGCCGCGCGGCAGCAGGTTGCGGATGTCGCAGAACTCGCGGATGGCGTTGGTAAGGCCCGAGCGCAGGCCGTTCACGTGCGTGCCGCCCTGTGCCGTGGGAATCAGGTTGACGTAGCTTTCCTGCACCAGCTCGCCTTCAGGCAACCAGGCCAGCGCCACATCAAGACCATCGGCCTCGCGCTGGATGTGGTGCACGAACAGTTCCGCCGGGATCGCCTCGGCGCTGGACAGCTCATCGCGCAGGTAATCGCGCAGGCCGTCTTCGTAGTACCACTCGTTGACGTCGCCCGTGGCTTCGTCGACCAGCTTCACGTTGAGGCCGGCGCACAGCACGGCCTTGGCGCGCAGGAGGTGACGCAGCTTGCCGAGCGAGATCTTCGGCGAATCGAAATACTTCGGGTCGGCCCAGAAGCGCACGGTGGTGCCGGTCTTTTTCTTGGGTACCGTGCCAATGATCTCGAGCTCGCTGGCGCGATCGCCGTTCTCGAAGGCCATGCGGTATTCATTACCGTCGCGGCGGATGGTGACTTCCACGCGATTGGACAGCGCGTTCACCACCGATACGCCCACGCCGTGCAAGCCGCCGGAGAAGTTGTAGTTCTTGCCAGAGAACTTACCGCCCGCGTGCAGACGCGTGAGGATCAGCTCGACGCCCGGCACGCCTTCTTCCGGATGGATGTCCACCGGCATGCCGCGACCGTCGTCGCTCACCTCGACCGAGCCGTCGGTGTGGACGATCACCTCGATGGATTTGGCGTGGCCGGCGAGGGCCTCGTCCACCGAGTTGTCGATCACTTCCTGCGCCAGATGGTTCGGGCGGGAGGTGTCCGTGTACATGCCGGGTCGGCGCTTGACCGGGTCAAGGCCAGAGAGGACTTCAATGTCGGCGGCGTTGTAGCGACTGCTCATGCGGGAAAGTGGACAGCAAGGTTAATCGCGGGAGGATGAGTGGCGGGCGCGGGGAGGTCAAGCATTGACACGATCTTGCGGTGTTTCAGGGGCCTTGTGGGGGTCGCTGGCTGCCCCGGCATGACCAGCCACAAGGCCGCCGGGCTGCGTACATACATATAGTTAGCGGCTGTCCGTCTTGCCTGGGGGCATCAGTCAGGATAGGTCTTGCCGATCCGGTGCCGGGGCGTGAGATAGATCCCTGCGGTGTAGGAGCGGGGCTCGCCATGTGCGCTGAGCTGGCCCCAGGGTAGCTCCCAGGTACTGCCGAATGCAGGGGCATGGGTGAACGTGGCATGGTCGGCGGGGCGGCCCAGCGCAGTTTGCGCCATGCGCATCAACACCCGGATTTCCTGCTTGAGCAGGGTCTCGTTGATCCGGTTCCAGTCGAACGGGCTCATGGGGCCATTCACGAGACGGATGGACAGGCCGGCCCCGCGACCGCGGTAGAACGTCAGCGCAACCTGCAGCCGGCACGCGTCGATGGTTTCCTGCCAGCCGTTGAGCGTGAGCAGGTCTGGCACATATGAATTGGGGTGGTGGCTAAGCCCAGCGTAGACCCGGGTCTGCTCAAAGGCGGCCAGTTCGCCATCGACGGCCAGCGTTTCGCCAGCGCCGAAATCCACGATGCCCCCGGGCAGGTCAAGCATGTCGTCTTCTGCCTGTCAGAGTGGTGCGCAATGCCGCTCGAGCCATGCCAGGTCGGCGTCTTCCAGTAATGGCGCCAGTGCTGCGCGGACGGTGGCGTGGTAATCGTCCAGCCAGGCACGTTCCTCGGGATTGAGCAGGCTGGGTTCCAGCGCACGACGGTCGAACGGGCACAGGGTCAGCGTTTCGAACCCATAGAATTCGCCGAACTCGGTCCTTTCGGCCTCGACCACCACTGCCAGGTTCTCATGGCGGATGCCGTGACGGCCGGGTTTGTACAGGCCCGGTTCGATCGATGTGATCATGCCCGGGTCCAAAGGCACCAGCGTGGCGCCGGAGGCGGGCGGGCGGATGCCGTGCGGCCCTTCATGGACATTGAGGAAGTAGCCCACGCCGTGGCCGGTGCCATGGCTGTAATCCATGCCGCTGGCCCAGAGTGGGGCGCGAGCCAGTGCGTCAAGTTGGGGGCCACTGGCTCCTTTCGGGAAGCGGGCGCGGCTAAGGGCGATCATGCCCTTCAAGACGAGTGTCGCATCGCGCCGTTGCTCAGGTGTGGTTTCGCCCAGGGCAAGCACGCGTGTGATGTCGGTGGTGCCACCCAGATACTGACCGCCGGAGTCGATCAGCAGCAGGCCCTGAGGCTTGAGTGTGCTGTGCGCCTCCGGCGTGGCGCGGTAATGCGGCAGCGCGCCGTTGGCCATATAGCCGGCGATGGTCGAGAAACTCTCGCCGACGAAGTTCGGTTGGGCCGAGCGCTCTTCGCGCAGGAGGGTGTCCACATCCAGTTCGGTCTGCGTCATGCCGGCGGTGACGCGCTCCTCCAGTCTGCGGAAGGCGCGTGCGAGCGCTGTGCCATCCCGGCGCATCACGTCGCGAATATGTTCCAGCTCAGCTTCCGTCTTGCGCGACTTGAGCAGGGTGGATGGATTGGCGGCCTCGACCAGTTCCGTCGCGCGGGGAATCGCGGCGGCCACGGCCACCACGACGCGGTTGCCGTCGAGCAGCAGGCGATCCTGCGCGCCGAGCTCGGAAAGCGCGTCTGTCACCGTGCCGTAATCAGCGATACGAATCTGATCGGTGCCGAGCGCGCTTACGAGCGCATCGGTGAGCTTGCCGCGATCGACAAACAGCGTGGCGTGACCTTCTGCCTGCACCAGCAGGTGGGCGAGGAACACTGGGTTGCACTCGACGTCACTGCCGCGCAGGTTGGTCAGCCAAGCGATGTCATCAAGGCTGGAGACCAGGTGGTGAGTTGCGCCCAGTTTGCGCATGGCAGTGCGCAAGCGGCCGAATTTGTCGCTGCGCGGCTGGGTCGCATAACGGATGGCGTGCTCAATAACGGGAGCGGAGGGCAGGGCCGGGCGATCCGGCCAGATCAGTCCGGGCAGGTCCAGGTCGGTGCGCAAGCGGGCGCCGATGCGCTCCAGGCGTTGCTTAAGCTGTCGTGCGCCGGCCAATGGAAAACTGTCGCCAGCAATGGCGAGGGTTTGTCCCTCGGACAGATGGTCCAGCAGCCACTCGATGTGTTCGGGCGCATGGGCTACGCGCTGCTTCATCAGGTCAACACCGCTACCGGCCAATTCGGTGGCGGCCTGCGCGAAATAGCGGCCATCGGTCCACAGTCCCGCGTGGCTGGCGGTGACCACCAGCGTTCCCGCCGAGCCCGTGAATCCGGAAAGCCACTCGCGGGCTTGCCAGTGCGCGGGCAGGTATTCGGAGAGATGCGGATCGGCGCTGGGGATCAGGCAGGCGGCAACGTCGTGCTGCTGCATGGCTTGCCGCAGGGCGGCCAGTTTCGTCGGCGTGGTGTGGTCCATCGACGCATGGTAGCAGGGCGGCAAAGCGTCAGAATTTTGGCGGTTTTCTACCAAAGTCGACGTGCGAATGCGGGTGCGCGCACTTGCATTTTTTAGTCAAGTGGTCGCAGGCGTCTGCGCAAAAAATTACATGTGCGGCATTGTGTCTCAAAGAAGTACCAACGCGAACCTAACATGGCTACCATGCCGCGTCCCCACGCTGCACCCCAGGTAGTCAGTGAACATGCAAGCCCTCTTTTCGCGCCTGCGTTACGCAGGCGTCGGCGTCGCTGTGTTGCTCAGCGGCTGCAACTTGGAAGTCCTCACGCCCAAGGGCGATGTGGGTGTCCACGAGAAGTCCCTTATCCTGATCGCGCTGGGCCTGATGGCCGTGGTGGCGATTCCGGTGATCGCGATGACGCTGTGGTTTCCCTGGCGCTACCGCTCGTCGAACAAGAAGGCCACCTACGCGCCGAACTGGTCGCACTCGAACAAGATCGAGGTGGTGGTGTGGACCATCCCGGCCATCATCGTGGCGATTCTCGCGGTGATCACCTGGACGAGCTCGCATGAGCTTGATCCGTACAAGCCGCTGGAATCCGAGGCCAAGCCGGTGACGGTGCAGGTCGTGTCGATGGACTGGAAGTGGCTGTTCGTCTACCCGGAATACGGCGTGGCCTCGGTGAACGAGCTGGCCTTCCCGACGGATCGCCCGGTGAACCTCCAGATCACTTCCGATTCGGTCATGAACGCCTTCTTCATCCCGCAGCTTGGCAGCCAGATCTACGCCATGGCGGGCATGGAAACCAAGCTGCACCTGATTGCGCGTGAGCCGGGCACCTATGCGGGCCTTTCCACCAACTTCAGTGGCGAGGGCTTCTCGGACATGCACTTCAAGGCCATCGCGACCTCTGAAGATGGCTTCAACGAGTGGATCGCCAAGGCCAAGGCCTCGCAGGCGAACCTTGATGACGCTGGCTACAAGGCGCTGGCGCAGCCCAGCGAGAAGGCTCCGGTCGCTTATTACGGCAACGTGACGCCCAACCTGTTCGTCAACGTGATCAATCAGCACATGGGCGAGATGTCGCACGACGCCGCCAAGCACGGCGAGATGCAGATGGAAGGCATGCATCACGACGCGCCGCAGGAAAGCATGCAGATGGACATGCACAACCACGAGGGCGGGGACGCGGTGTCCTCGAACATCACCCCGGCCAAGGCAGAGAAGTAAGCCATGTTTGGAAAGCTCACCCTTGACGCGGTCCCGTATCACGAGCCAATCGTGATGGGCACGCTCGTCGCCGTCATTCTTGGCGGTCTGGCGATGCTCGCCATCGTCACCAAGTTCCGTCTGTGGGGTTACCTGTGGAAGGAATGGTTCACCTCGGTGGACCACAAGAAGATCGGCATCATGTACATCATCGTGGCGCTGGTCATGCTGCTGCGCGGCTTCTCCGACGCCATCATGATGCGTGCGCAGCAGGCCATGGCCGCCGGTGAATCGGCCGGTTATCTGCCGCCGCACCACTTCGATCAGGTGTTCACCGCGCACGGTGTCATCATGATCTTCTTCGTGGCCATGCCGTTCATCACGGGTCTGATGAACATGGTGGTGCCGCTGCAGATCGGCGCGCGCGACGTGGCCTATCCGTTCCTGAACTCGCTCAGCTTCTGGCTGTTCATGTCGGGTGTGGTGCTGGTGATGGTGTCGCTGTTCGTGGGCGATTTCGCCGCCACCGGCTGGCTCGCTTACCCGCCACTCTCGGGGATCAAGTACAGCCCGACCGTAGGCGTGGATTACTACATCTGGTCACTGCAGCTGTCTGGCCTGGGTACCACGCTGAGCGGTATCAACTTCATCGTCACCATCATGAAGATGCGTGCCCCTGGCATGACACTGATGAAGATGCCAGTGTTCACCTGGACCGCGCTGGTCACCAACATCCTGATCGTGGCTGCGTTCCCGATCCTGACGGTGACGCTGGCGTTGCTCACGGCGGATCGCTACCTCGACATGCACTTCTTCACGAACGAGCTTGGCGGCAACGCCATGATGTACGTGAACATGATCTGGATCTGGGGTCACCCGGAGGTCTACATCCTGATCCTGCCGTGCTTTGGTGCGTACTCGGAAATCGTCGCGACGTTCTCCAAGAAGCCGTTGTTTGGCTACAAGTCGATGGTCTACGCGACGTCGTGCATTGGTGTGCTGTCGTTCGTCGTGTGGTTGCACCACTTCTTCACCATGGGTTCGGGCGCCAGCGTCAATGCCTTCTTCGGCATCACGACGATGATCATCTCGGTGCCCACGGGTGCGAAGCTGTTCAACTGGTTGTTCACGATGTATCGCGGCCGCGTTGAATACAACGTGCCGATGCTATGGACGGTGGGCTTCATGGTCACCTTCGTGATCGGCGGCGTCACTGGCGTGCTGATGGCTGTGCCGGGCGCGGACTTCGTGCTGCACAACAGCGTGTTCCTGATCGCGCACTTCCACAACGTGATCATCGGCGGCGTGGTGTTCGGCGTGTTCGCGGCCATCAACTACTGGTTCCCGAAGGCCTTCGGCTTCCGCCTCAACGAGTTTTGGGGCAAGGCTTCCTTCTGGTGCTGGCTGGTCGGCTTCTGGATGGCCTTTGCGCCGCTGTACGTGCTCGGCCTGAAGGGCATGACGCGTCGCATGAACCACTACGCCAATCCGGATTGGCAGCCGTACCTGATCGTCGCCGCCATGGGCGCCGCGGTGATCGCCGTGGGCATCCTCTGCACCCTCGTGCAGTTCTATGTCTCCATCCGCGATCGCAAGAAGCTCACCGATCCCAGCGGCGACCCATGGGGTGGCCGCACCCTGGAGTGGGCTATCAGCTCGCCCGCACCTTTCTACAACTTCGCCATCGTTCCCCAGATCAAAGAGCTGGACCAGTTCTGGGAAGACAAACAAAACGGAGTCGCCTACGTGCAACCTGCCAAGTACGAAGACATTCACATGCCCCGTAACACCGGCGTCGGTGTGGTCATGGGCGCGTTCGGTACGGTCCTGGGTTTTGCCCTGGTGTGGCATATCTGGTGGATGGCCGCCCTTGGCCTGGTCGGCATGATCGCCGCCTTCATCGTCCGCGCTTACGACCGTGACATCGATTACTGGGTGCCGGCGGCCGAGGTCGAGAAGATCGAGCGCTCGCGTCACGCCCAGCTCAAGCAGTTCCAGACCACGCAGGTGGCTCCGGTGGCCGCGCCGCAGCGTCAGAAGGTGGCGTAACCCATGAGCAGTCCTGCAGTAAGCGCCACGCACGGCGCACTCGACGACGTTACTCACGGCGGTCACGAGCATCACGACGACGGATCCAAGACCCTCCTGGGGTTCTGGATCTACCTGATGAGCGACTGCCTGATCTTCTCGGGACTGTTCGCAACCTTCGCCGTGCTGGGTAACAGCACGGCCGGTGGCCCGACCGCCAAAGAACTGTTCGAGCTGCCGTATGTGCTCGGCGAGACCATGCTGCTGCTGATCTCGTCGGTCACCTTCGGCATGGCCATGCTCAGCATGCATGCCGGCAAGAAGGGCGGTGTGGTGGCGTGGCTGGCGGTGACCTTCCTCTTCGGTGCTGGCTTCATCGGCATGGAAGTGTATGAGTTCGCCAAGCTCGTCCATGAGGGCGCCGGTCCGAGCACCAGCGCGTTCCTGTCCAGCTACTTCACGCTGGTGGGTACGCACGGTCTGCACGTCACCTGCGGCCTGATCTGGCTGGTGGTGATGATGGACCAGATCCGCCGCTTCGGCCTGACGGATGCCACCCAGCGTCGCCTGTCGTGCCTGAGCCTGTTCTGGCACTTCCTGGACATCGTCTGGATCTGTGTCTTCACCTTTGTCTACCTGCGGGGTGCCATCTGATGTCCGGCAACCACTCATCCCACGATGCCCACCACGGCGTCGAGCATGCCGATCACGGCAGCACCAAGTCCTACATCGTCGGCTTTGTGCTGTCAGTGGTGCTGACGCTGGCGTCGTTCGGCGTGGTCATGAGCGGCAAGGTTCCGCACGACCTGATGATGCCGGGCATCATCGTGTTCGGCGTGGCCCAGCTCATCGTCCAGTTGAAGTATTTCCTGCACATGGGCCTGTCGCCGTCTCAGCGCGGCAACTTCGCCATCATGCTGTTCACCCTGCTGATCCTGGCCATCGTGGTGGTTGGTTCGCTGTGGGTGCTGCACAACATGAACGTGAACATGATGCATCCGACGTCCCAGATGGTGCCGGTCGAATAAGCCGGCTCATCAGGGTTCGCGACGGGGCGCCTTCGGGCGCCTTTGTCGTTTCTGGGGTAGGGCGGGTGGCTTCAGTTTTCGGCCCGCCTTTCCAGTCTGCGTCGGAATGACAGGCAAAAGCGGTGCTGACAACGCCCTAGGGCGCTGCCGGCGACCCCAACTTGAACGCGCCAGTCATTTACACCCCCGCAAACCCTCGCGGCCAGCCCGTTCTTCCTCTAAAATACATATTTCCAGCACGGCTGCATCCCATGACCCCCCTGATTTTCGTCACCGGCGGTGTGGTGTCCTCTCTCGGTAAGGGCATCGCCGCGGCGTCGCTGGCTTCCATTCTGGAAGCGCGTGGCCTCTCGGTCACCATGATGAAGCTCGACCCGTACATCAACGTGGATCCGGGCACCATGAGTCCCTTCCAGCACGGCGAGGTCTATGTGACCGACGACGGCGCGGAGACCGACCTGGACCTGGGCCACTACGAGCGCTTCGTCAATACGCGCCTCACGGGCAAGAACTCCATCACCACCGGCAAGATCTACGAATCGGTGATCCGCAAGGAGCGCCGCGGCGATTACCTGGGCGCCACCGTGCAGGTGATCCCGCATATCACCGACGAGATCAAGCACTGCATCCACGAAGCCACCCGCGGCTTCGATGTGGCGATGGTCGAGATCGGCGGCACGGTGGGCGACATCGAGTCACTGCCGTTCCTGGAGGCCATCCGCCAGCTGCGCATCGAACACGGCCCCGAAAAGGTGATGTTCATGCACCTGACCCTGGTGCCGTACATCAAGGCTGCCGGCGAGATCAAAACCAAGCCGACCCAGCACTCGGTGAAGGAACTGCGCTCCATCGGTATCCAGCCGGACGTGCTGCTGTGCCGCTGCGAGCAGCCGCTGCCCGACGGCGAGCGTCGCAAGATCGCCCTGTTCACCAACGTTCCCGAGAACGCGGTGATCAGCGCGGCTGACGTGGACATCATCTACAAGCAGCCGCTATGGCTGCACAAGCAGGGCCTCGACGAGATCGTGGTCAAGCGCCTGGGTCTGCAGGCGGGCCCGGCCGACCTGTCCTCGTGGCAGCGCACGGTTGAAGCCGTGGAGCACCCGAAGGGCGAGGTCAACGTGGCCATCGTCGGCAAGTACGTCGAGCACAAGGACGCCTACAAGTCCTTGGGCGAAGCGCTGCGCCATGGCGGCATCAAGCAGCTCACCCGTGTCAATCTCAACTGGGTTGATTCGGAGCAGGTCGAGGCAGAAGGCGCTGCCAAGGTACTGGGCAACGCCGACGCCATCCTGGTGCCGGGCGGTTTCGGCAAGCGCGGCTTCGAGGGCAAGGTGCTGGCCGCCAGGTACGCTCGCGAGAAGGGTGTGCCGTACTTCGGCATCTGCTACGGCATGCACGCTGCGGTGGTGGACTTCGCCCGCAGCGTCGCCGGTCTCACCGAGGCCGACTCCAGTGAGAACGACCGCAACAGTCCAGACCCCGTCATCGCCCTGATCACCGAGTGGACCACCGCTACCGGTGAGGTGGAGACGCGCACCGAGCGTTCGGATCTGGGCGGCACCATGCGCCTGGGTGCGCAGGAATGCCGCCTCAAGGCCGGCACGCTGGCCCGCGAGCTGTATGGCCAGGACGTGGTGCGCGAGCGCCATCGCCACCGTTACGAATTCAACAACCGTTATCGCCAGACGTTCGAAGACCTCGGTCTGGTGATCTCCGGCAAGTCGATGGACGATCTGTTGGTCGAGATCGTCGAACTGCCGCAGCAGAAGCACCCGTGGTTCCTCGGCTGCCAGGCGCACCCGGAATTCACCTCCACCCCGCGTGACGGCCATCCGCTATTCATTGGCTTCGTGCAGGCTGCCCGCGAGTTCAAGGCGGTGCGCGAAGGTGAGCGTCTCGCCAAGGAGTCTGTCGCATGAAGTTGTGTGGATTCGAAGTTGGCCTGGACAAGCCGCTGTTCCTGATCGCCGGTCCCTGCGTGGTCGAATCCGAACAACTGCAGATGGACACCGCCGGCAAGCTCAAGGAAATCACGGGCAAGCTCGGCATCAACTTCATCTTCAAATCCAGTTTCGACAAGGCGAACCGCTCGTCTGGCACCAGTTTCCGTGGTCCCGGCATGGAAGCGGGCCTGAAGATCCTGGCCGAGGTGAAGCGTCAGCTCGGCGTGCCTGTGCTCACCGACGTGCACGAATACACGCCGATGAACGAGGTTGCCGCCGTCGTGGACGTGCTGCAGACGCCTGCGTTCCTGTGCCGCCAGACGGATTTCATCCAGAACGTGGCGCGCGCCGGCAAGCCGGTGAACATCAAAAAAGGCCAGTTCCTCGCGCCGTGGGACATGAAGAACGTTGTCGAGAAGGCCAAGGCCGTTGGCAATGACGACATCATGGTCTGCGAGCGTGGCGCCAGCTTCGGTTACAACAATCTCGTTTCCGATATGCGCTCGCTCAGCGTGATGCGCGACACGGGTTGCCCGGTGGTATTTGACGCTACCCACTCGGTGCAGCTGCCGGGCGGGCAGGGCACCAGCTCGGGTGGTCAGCGGGAGTTCGTGCCCGTGCTGGCGCGTGCCGCCGTGGCGGTAGGCGTGGCGGGCCTGTTTGCGGAAACGCATCCGGATCCCTCCAAGGCGCTCAGCGACGGCCCTAACGCGTGGCCGCTGGACAAGATGGAAGCGCTGCTGGAAACCCTGCTCGAGCTCGATCAGGTCATCAAGCGGCATGGTTTCCTGGAAAACACCGTCACCGGCAGCCACGCGCGCTGATGTCGTCACAAGAGCCATTGATCGCGCTGCTGACCGAGATCCGTGATCTCCAGCGCGAGCATCTCGAGCTCTACAGGAAACAAAGCGAGCAGGCGGAGGCCAGGGTTAAGCAGGCCCTGGCCAAGCAGGAGCAGGCCCTTGCCGGGCAGGGGCGTGCATTGGAATTCATCGAGCGCTTTCGCAAGCGCAGCCGCCTGCTGGGCATCTGCATCGCTGTTATTGTTATCGCATTAGTCGTACTTCGTTTGCTTCCTCACTAAATGCCAGCAGGGATTGAGTTAATGACGACCCAGATCACCCATATCCACGCACGTGAAATCCTCGATTCCCGCGGCAACCCCACGCTCGAAGCGGAAGTGACACTGGCAGGCGGCGGCTTTGGCCGTGCAGCCGTGCCGAGCGGCGCGTCGACGGGCTCGCGTGAGGCAGTCGAACTGCGTGACGGTGACAAGTCGCGTTACCTGGGCAAGGGCGTCAAGAACGCCGTGCTCAACGTCAATAATTCCATTGCCAGCGAGCTGAAGGGTTTCGACGCCGCAAACCAGGGCGGTCTGGACGCCAAGCTGATCAACCTCGACGGCACGCCGAACAAGGGCAAGCTGGGCGCCAACGCCATCCTCGGCGTCTCCATGGCTGCCGCACATGCCGTGGCTGCGCAAAACCGTCAGCCGCTGTGGCAGTACCTCGCCAGCATCAATGGCACCACCGGCAAGCCGGGCGCGCTGCCCGTGCCGATGATGAACATCATCAATGGCGGTGCGCACGCTGATAACAACGTGGACGTGCAGGAGTTCATGATCCTGCCGGTCGGCGTTTCCAGCTTCTCCGAAGCACTGCGTGCCGGCGCCGAAGTGTTCCATGCGCTCAAGAGCGTGCTGAAGGGCAAGGGCCTGAACACCTCCGTGGGTGATGAGGGTGGCTTTGCCCCCAACCTGCGCTCCAACATCGAAGCGCTGGACACCATCCTTGAAGCCGTCAACAAGGCTGGCTACAAGGTGGGTAGCGAGATCCTGCTGGGCCTCGACGTAGCCAGCTCCGAATTCTTCAAGGGCGGCAACTACGACCTGGAAGGCGAGGGCAAGGTCTATACGCCGGAGCAGTGGGTCGACGTGCTGGCCAGCTGGGCGAAGCAGTACCCGATCGTCACCATCGAAGACGGCATGGCCGAGGGCGACTGGGTCGGCTGGAAGCACCTCACCGACAAGCTCGGTCAGACGGTGCAGCTGGTGGGCGACGACCTGTTCGTTACCAATCCGACCATTTTCCAGGAAGGCATCGACAAGAAGATCGCCAACGCGATTCTTATCAAGGTCAACCAGATCGGCACGCTGTCCGAGACGCTGGAAGCCATCGCCATGGCCGACGCGGCCAAGTACGCGGCCATCGTGTCGCACCGTTCGGGCGAGACGGAAGACACCACCATCTCCGACATCGCTGTGGCGACCACCGCAACCCAGATCAAGACGGGCTCGCTGTGCCGCACCGATCGCGTGGCGAAGTACAACCAGTTGCTGCGTATCGAAGAGGCGCTGGGCTCGGCCGCGGTCTACGCTGGCCGCAACGCCTTCCCGAACCTTGCCAAGCTGCCGGGTTGAGGGAGACGCTTAGCCCATGGTGCGTTGGGTCGCTCTGATCCTGATCCTTCTACTGATCGCCCTGCAGGTAAAACTGTGGAACGGTCACGGCGGCGTGCACGAAGTGGAAACGCTACGTGCCGCCGTCAAGAAGCAGGGCGAGGACAACGACAAGCTGACCACGCGCAATCAGGCCCTCGGTGCGGACGTGAGCGACCTCAAGCACGGCGAGCAAGCCGTGGAGGCCCGTGCCCGCGCCGAGCTCGGCCTGATCAAGCCGGGCGAAACGTTCTATCAAGTCGTGGAAAAGCCGGGCGCCGCACAGGCGCCTGCGTCTGGCTCTAGCAGCGGTAACCCATGAGCGCGACATTGTGGTGCGTGGTGCCTGCGGCGGGGCGCGGCACGCGTGTAGGTGGCACCATCCCCAAGCAATACCTGCCTTTGGCTGGCAGGCCGCTGATCCTGCATACGTTGGAGCGGTTGGCGATTCATCCCCGCATCGCCGGCCTGATGGTGGTGTTGGGCGGCAATGACGGGCACTGGCCGGGCGTCGACAGTCTTTACGGAAAGCCTGTGCTCACCACGCTGGGTGGGGCAGAGCGCTGCGACTCGGTATTGGCCGGCATTCGCGCCTTGCCCGGTGACGTAGCAGAAGACGCTTTCGTACTGGTGCACGACGCCGCGCGCCCATGCGTGCGCGAAGCCGACATCACGCGGCTCATCGATATCGGTGTTCCTGCTGGCGGTGGGCTGCTTGGTGCGCCGTTGCGCGACACGCTCAAGCGAGCGAACGGTGAAGGCCGCAGTGAAGTCACCGAACCGCGTGACCACCGGTGGCGCGCATTCACGCCGCAGATGTTCCGCCGGGGCGAACTGGAAGCAGCGTTGCAGTCGGCATACACGGCCGGCGTGACGGTGAGCGACGAGGCCATGGCGATGGAGCGCGCTGGTTTTGCGCCGTTGCTGGTCGAGGGCGCCGAAGACAATATCAAGGTCACCACGGCAACGGATTTCGCATTGGCCGAATTCCTGTTGTCGCGTATGAAGTGAAAGCCCAGACGGGCTGCAAGGAGTTCCCCATGATGCGGATCGGACAGGGTTTCGACGTCCATATCTTCGGCGAAGGCGATCACGTGATGCTCGGCGGTATACGCGTGCCGCATACGCACGGCATCGTGGCTCACTCCGATGGTGACGTGGTGATCCATGCGCTGTGCGATGCCATCTTCGGCGCGCTTGCACTGGGCGACATCGGCCGGCATTTCCCGCCCAGCCAAGAGCAATGGCGTAACGCAAATAGCCGGATATTCCTGCGCCACGCCGCCAAGCTGATGCGCGAGCAGGGTTACGCGCTGGGCAACGCAGACGTCACTGTCATCTGCGAAGCGCCCAAGGTAGGGCCGCATTCACTCGCGATGCGCGAGGCCGTGGCCGAAGAGCTTGGCTGCGATCTCGACCGTATCAGTATCAAGGCCACGACCACCGAAAAGCTCGGTTTTACCGGTCGCGGCGAGGGCATCGCGGCGCAAGCCTGCGTGCTGCTGGTACTGGCATGAGCGAGGCCGGGGGCCGAGGTTCGGCCTCGCGCCTGCACGATCAGCTCGACGATATCAGCGAGCTGCTGCGGCGATTGCGCGGCCTTGGTCGGCTGCCCCAACCCGATGCCGACGAGGGATTTCGCGAAGCGCAGCAACAATTGCAGGCCTTGCTCGATGCGCTGCATCCGGCGGACATTGCCTACGTGCTGGAAGCGTTGCCGTTGGTCGATCGACTGGCTGTCTGGCACCGCGTCAAAGCCGAGCGCGATGGCGAGATCCTGCTGGAGGTATCGGACGCCGTGCGCGAGTCGCTCATCGCGGACATGGACGAGCGCGAGATCCTCGCCGCCATCGAGCCGCTGGACGCGGACGAACTGGCCGACCTCGTTGAAGACTTGCCCACCGAAGTGCTGCCGGAGCTCATGGCCAGCCTCGACGCGCAGCAGCGCGAACGTGTGCAGGCGGCGCTTTCCTATCCGGAGGATCAGGTCGGCGCGCTGATGGACTTCGAGATGGTCACCATCCGCGAAGACATTAGCCTCGAAACCGTGCTGCGCTATCTGCGCCGGTTCGATGAACTCCCTGAGCAGACCGACAAGTTGTTCGTGGTCAATCACGACAACCTGCTGACTGGCGTGCTGCCACTGCATTGGTTGCTGGTGAACTCGCCTGAGAAGCAGGTGAGCGAGGTGATGGCGCCGGACGTGAATACCTTCCATCCGGAAGATGACGCCTATGAAGTCGCGCAGGCCTTCGAGCGCTACGACCTCGTGACTGCTCCGGTGGTCGACGGCAACGGCCACCTGATCGGCCGCATCACCATTGACGCGATGGTGGACGTGCTGCGCGAGGAAAGCGAAAGCGAAGCACTGAGCCGTGGCGGCCTGCGCGAAGAAGAAGACATCTTCGCCTCGGTATGGAAATCCATCCGCAACCGCTGGGCGTGGCTGGCGATCAACCTCGTAACGGCGTTCATCGCCTCGCGTGTGATCGGCCTGTTCGAAGGCTCCATCCAGCAACTGGTCGCGTTAGCCGCATTGATGCCCATCGTCGCCGGCATTGGCGGTAATTCGGGTAACCAGACCATCACCATGATCGTGCGCGCCCTCGCGCTTGACCAGATTACGCCCGCGAGCGCGCGGCGTTTGTGGCGCAAGGAGATTGCCGTCGCCCTGATCAACGGCCTGGTATGGGGCGGTGTGATCGGCGTGGTGGCGTGGTTGCTCTACGATAACGCGATGTTGGGCGTTGTCATGACGGCGGCCATGACGCTCAACCTTGTGCTGGCCGCATTCTGCGGCGTTGGCATTCCCCTGTTGATGATGCGGTTGGGCAGGGATCCTGCCTTGGGTTCCAGCGTTCTGATCACTGCGATGACCGACTCGGGCGGGTTCTTCATCTTTCTCGGCCTCGCCACACTGTTCCTGATGTAATACGCCGCTGGCGCGATCTTTCTTTTGTTGCCGGCGATGCCGGTGGAGTCCTATGTCCGATCTCGAATTGCCTTATGCCTATGGCAACCCGCCGCTGACTGCGGTCCTGCGCAGCACGCCTGACGATTTCCAGGTCGAGGAAATCCTTGGCTATGACGCCGACGGTGAAGGTGAACATGCCTTGCTGTGGGTGGAGAAGCGCGGTGCCAACACCGACTGGGTGGCGCGCGAGCTGGCGAAATTCGCAGGCGTTCCGCCGTTGGATGTGGGGTATGCGGGACTGAAAGACCGCCACGCGGTGACGCGCCAGACGTTCTCAGTGCAGTTGGCAGGCAAGCCTCATCCGGACTGGACTGCCTTTCCCGGTGAGGACGTGAAGGTATTGGCCGTCACCCGCCATAAGCGCAAGCTCAAGCGCGGAGCCTTGCGCGGCAATCGCTTCGTGCTGGTACTCCGCCAGGTCGAGGGTGATCGCACCGTGGCCGAACAAGTGCTGACGCAGATCGCGCAACGTGGTGTGCCTAACTATTTCGGTGAGCAGCGTTTCGGACGCGAAGGCGGCAACGTCGCGCAGGCTCGTGCCATGTTCGCTGGGCGCCGGGTGGATCGGGACAAGCGGCACTTCCTGCTGTCTGCAGCGCGTTCGCACATCTTCAACGCCGTGCTCGCGGCTCGTGTCGAACGTGATGCATGGGATTCGCCCATGGAGGGTGAGATCTGGTCACTGGCTGGTTCGCGCTCATGGTTCGGACCTGAGGCGTTCGATGCCACGCTGTCACAGCGATTGGCGACGGGTGATATCCATCCGTCGGGCCCGTTGTGGGGGCGTGGTGAAACGCCGGCGAAGGAGGAGGTCGCTGCCCTGGAGAATGCGATTGCCGCGGAGAATGCCGATCTGGCTGATGGATTGGTGGCGGCGAAGATGGATCAGGAGCGCCGGGCGTTGCGGATGATTCCCAAGGACTTGAAGTGGCGCTGGTTGGACGATGCTGCGCTGGAGTTGAGTTTTGAGTTGCCGGCGGGGGCGTATGCGACGACGGTGGTTCGGGAGTTGGCGCGGGCGGGTTGAGTTTTTCTCCCTCTCACCTACGGGGAGAGGGGTGGGTGCTCGCCTTATCGTTTCATTCATGCCGTCATCCCTGCGCAGGCAGGGATCCAGAGCCTCGGTGCTTGGTTGTCGCGTGGCGTCGATCTGGCCGCCTACGCGGCGGGCGTTTCGACCTCCTGCCGGAGGCCGAGTCACTTTTCTTTGCTTGCCCAAAGAAAAGTAACCCAAAGAAAGGGCCCCCCGGAATCGGCGCCTTCCGGGCTTCGCCCTCCAGGTACGCGGTCGGGTTCCGGGCTTTTCGACGGGGCTCCTGCCCCGGCGAAAAGTGGCTGGCCTCCGTGCCAGCCACCCCTGCGGGGCCTTTTCTCCACCCGTCCGCCGCCTCATACGGGGCCCGGAAGATCAAAAGCGAAAGCGGACGGCTCGTGCAGCTTTGCTGCACATCGCATCGCGGCAGGTCGCGCTGCTCCTGCCCTGGAGCAGAGAGCAGGCACACAAAGCCAAGGCAGAAGGACGCCGCTGTTAGGTATCGAGTTCTCCACAGCGGTCGGGAAGCGTAGCGACCTCTTTACCTTGCCCTGGTGGTAGGGAAGCGTAGCGTCCCCTTTGCTTTGCCTCGGCGGTGGGAAAGCGTAGCGCCAGCTCTACCTAGCCTCTGCGGTAGGGAAGCGTAGCGCGGCCTGCTTTAAGTCCTCTGCGCCATGGCGCGTTGCGAAGCGCTCCGGTGTACCCGCTGTGTAGAGGCGAAGGTTGCCAAGCAACGCGATTCCTCAGCCGTTCGGGCTTATCCCAAGGTCATGCTGCGGGCGTTGGCTTTACGGCCATTTTCTTTGGGTTACTTTTCTTTTGGGCCAGCAAAAGAAAAGTGACTCGAGCGTCGGCAGACGATCGAAACGCCCGCTGCGTAAGCGGCCAGGTCACGGTAACGTTTAAACCGAGCGATACATCTCACCACTAACCCTTCAACAGCACCACCACCGCCCCCGTCCCCCCCTGCATCGGCCGCGCCGAAGCAAACGCCACTACATCGTCCCGGCGACGAAGCATCCGATCCGTCAGCGCTTTCAACACGGGACCGGCCGCCCGCGACCGCAACCCCTTGCCATGCACGATGCGTACGCAACGAATCCCCTGGTGTTTCGCCTCCGCCAGAAAATCCACAATGCAGGCCTGCGCAGTGGCCGCGTTCATCTGGTGCAGGTCGATCTCGTCCTGGACGCTGTATTGGCCTCGCTTGAGCTGGCGCAACAGCTTGGGTGGATAGCCGTCCCTGAGATAGCTCAGTTCCTCGCCGACCTCGATCAGCGTCGGATCGAATGCCATATCGAGCAGTTCGCCCGGCACGGCGGCTTCGTCCGCTTCCAGCATGTACGGGTGCGGCTCGGGCTTGGGGGCAGCAGGAGCGGGCTCGACCGGGTCGAACGCCTTGACGTCGCCAATGGCCTCGCGGAACAGGCGGGTGTCGTCCTCTGAAACCGGGGTGGGCGGGCGATGTTTCATACCCTAAATCCTAATGCAGTCGGGAGCCCGGCGCGTCGTGTTGCGGCTGAGTCGACGCCTGGGGCGGGATGCGTCGGAAAGGTGAGGCGGCATCATGTGAAACCGCTGCGCCGGTCCGGTAGACTTCGGGCTTGACCCGGTGAGCGCTGCCCGAGCAGCGTCGCCGCGACTGGCTTTGAACGGATCATCATGCGAGTACTCGTAAGCAACGACGACGGGGTGGATGCACCGGGCATCCGCGTGCTCGCCGAGCGCCTTGGCGCGATCGGCCAGGTGACGGTGGTGGCGCCTGATCGCGATCGCTCCGGCGCGAGCAATTCCCTCACGCTGGATGCGCCTATCCGCGCGCTGCGCATGGACAACGGCTATTACCGCGTCGCTGGTACACCCACCGACTGTGTGCATCTGGCGCTGGCGGGCATGCTCGATCACGAGCCTGACATGGTGGTATCCGGTATCAATAACTCCGCCAACCTTGGCGACGATGTCATCTATTCCGGCACCGTGTCGGCCGCTATGGAAGGGCGCTTTCTTGGCTTGCCGGCCATCGCGGTGTCGCTGGTCAGCAAGGACCACAAGGGCGAGCATTACGACTCGGCCGCCAATGCTGTGCTGCTGCTCATGCAGCGCCTGCGGGTCGATCCACTGCCCGCCGACACCATCCTTAACGTCAACGTGCCTGATCTGCCGTGGGAGCAGATCCGTGGCTTTGAAGTGACGCGACTGGGCAAGCGCCATCGTTCCGAGCCGTGCATCAAGCAGACTGATCCGCGTGGCAAGGAAATCTGGTGGATCGGCCCGGCCGGCGATGTGGACGATGCCGGCCCTGGCACGGACTTCAATGCCGTGCGCCGCGGATATGTGTCGGTCACGCCTATCCATGTCGACCTGACGCGCTTCCAGGCGTTGGAGAAAGTCAGCAGTTGGGTGGGTGCATTGAACCAGGGCGTGGCCGCTGGCAAGCCTGCTGACGAGGCAGCATGAAAGCATGAACGTGCATCCGTTGCCGCCATCTGCATTCAAAGGCGAGGGCATGACCTCGCAGCGCGCGCGCGACCGCCTTGCTGTGAAGCTCAAGGAAGAAGGCATTCGTGACCAGCGCGTGATCGACGTGATCCGCAACACGCCGCGCCACCATTTCATCGATCAGGCGCTGCATTCGCGCGCCTATGAAAACACCGCGCTGCCGATTGGCCATGGTCAGACCATTTCCCAGCCGTGGGTGGTGGCTCGTATGACCGAGGCACTGCTCGAGTTCGGGACGCCGCAGAAGGTGCTCGAGATCGGTACCGGCTCGGGTTACCAGGCCGTGGTGCTGGCGCAGGTCGTTCCACAGGTCTTTACGGTCGAGCGCATCGAGGAGCTGTTGCGCCAGGCGCGCCGTCGTTTTCGTCAGCTCGGCCTGACTAACATCCGTTCGCGCCATGACGATGGCAAGCTGGGTTGGGCGGACGAGGCTCCGTTCGACGCCATCATTCTGACCGCGGCCGGCGATGCGATTCCGCATGCCGTTCTTGACCAGCTCAGCCCCACGGGTGTGCTGGTGGCGCCGGTGGGTTCACCCAGTAACCAGACGCTGATCCGCATGCGTGGCGACGGGCAGGGCGATTTCGTCCAAGAGGAGCTGGCTGCAGTCAGTTTCGTGCCCCTGCTCGGCGGCATCGGCTGATGTCACAAGGAAGCTACTAAGCATGCGTCTGTTTGGACCGCTGTATGCGCGCGCACTCACGTGGGCGCGCCACCCCCGGGCTGTGTATTACCTGTGCGGCCTGAGTTTTGTCGAAGCCTTCATCTTCCCGATCATGCCGGAAGTGATGCTGGCGCCGATGATGTTGGGCAAGCGCCACAAAGCGTTTTTCTACGCCAACATCAGCCTGTTGTTCTCGCTACTGGGTTCGCTGGTGGGCTATGCGTTGGGCCACTGGGCCTTTCATGCACTGTCACCGCTGCTCGACAGCCTGCATCTGCTCGCACCCATCGAGAAGGGCGTGGACAACTTGCGCATGCAGATGAACCAGCATTGGCTTGGCCTGATGGTGGTACTGGCGCTGGCCGCGTTGCAGCCGGTGGTGCCGATGAAGTTCGTTACCTGGGCGGCGGGCATTGTCGGTGTGCCGATCGTCCCGTTCCTGGTGTGCATGGCCGTGGGCCGTGGCAAGCGCGTGTGGCTGCTCGCGCTGCTCATCCGTATTTTTGGCGAGCGGGCCGAGCGCATCCTGCACAAGCACATCGAGCGCATTGGTTGGGCAGCGTTGATTATTCTGGCCGGGTTGGCGGCGTGGTGGCTCCTGTCGCGCTGAACACCAGGCGTCACTTTTTCACGCCTGTCGCTATAGCACGCATGAAAATACCGTCCCGCCTCGTTATGCTGACCACCATGAATGGATATCTCCGGTCGCTGACCATCGCCTCTGCCGTCCTGCTGGCTGCCTGCGGCACGCAGCGATCCGTCGTCGTGGAACCGGCTAACGGTTCATCGCGCGTCGTTGCGCCGTCGGCCCGGCCCGCTCCAGGCGGAAGCTACAAGGTGGTGAAGGGCGATACGCTTTATTCGATTGCCTTCCGTAATGGCGTGGATTTCCGCGACCTGGCTAACTGGAACCACATCGATTCGCCCTACACGATCTGGCCAGGGCAGGAGCTGCAACTGGCCCCCGCCAACGGCAGGCCGCCCTCTACGACCGCCATGCATACCGCAGCTGTCGTGACGACCGCCAAGCCGGTGGCGTCTGCCGGCCATGTCGTCCCGCCGACCCAGGACACTCAGCAGGGCTTCCAGCCGGCAGCAACAGTGGCAGCGGATGCTGCGTCGGTCGCAGCTCCGGCAGCGGCTGCCAGCACGGCGGCTCCTGCGCACGCGTCAACCACTCCCGCGACCGCGACGACTCCGGTGGTTCCGGTGGCTGGTGCGCCTGCAGCGACCGCCAGCAATACGCCGCCGCCGGCACCGCCCACGCCCGCAGCCCCTGGGGCCACCCGCAGCAATGGTGGTGTGACTTGGCGCTGGCCGGCAGATGGCACGCTTATCAAGCGCTTCCAGTCCGGAGATGCCATTCCGGGCATCGAGATTGGCGGCAAGACGGGCGACCCTGTGAGGGCGGCAGCAGATGGCGTGGTCGTCTATAGCGGCAACGGCCTGGTGGGCTATGGCGAGCTGGTCATCGTCAAGCACAACGACAGTTACCTGTCGGCTTATGGCCACAACAGCAAGCGATTGGTGAAAGAAGGCCAGCGCGTCACGGCGGGCCAGCAGATCGCCGAAATGGGGTCGACGGGCGCGTCGCGTGACGAGCTCCAGTTCCAGATTCGCAAAGACGGTAATCCTGTCGATCCGATGGGCTACTTGCCATCGCGGTGATGGCGAGTGCTCTTGCTGCGGGAGCGCTCTTCATGCGCTCCCATTGTTCAGGATCGAGGCTTATTGGGCCGGCAGGATAAAGGCCACAACCACTCGGCGGCTCTCGCCAGCCAACAGGTCATAGGTCCGGGCTGCGGCGGCATTGTCCATCACTTCGATTCCCACGCCTTTGCGCAGCAAGCCGGCCATGAAGGCGTGAGCGGGAAAGATTTGCCGTTCACCCGTGCCTAGCAATACCACCTCAGGCTTCAGCTCGAGGATTGCCTCGACATGGCTGGCTTCGAGTTCGCTCGCCGCTGTCACCGGCCAATTCTCGACGGCGCGTTCCGGCGACAGAAGGAAGCTCGTGGTGAGTTCGCGGTCGACAACGAAGATCGAGCGGGGGCCGACCCGCCGAACGAACAGATAATTGCCGGGACGATCGAGCGACAGGTCCATCAGCGAAACTCCGCTTAACGGGGCAGGGCGAGCTTGGGCTCGTCCTCGTTGCGGCGGAACAGCACCACGATGTGGCCGATCTGCTGCACATTCTCCGCCCCGGTACCTTCGGTGAAGAAGTCGATCTGGGCCTGGCGCTCTTCTTTGCCGCCGCCGGACAGCTTCACCTTGACCAGCTCGTGGTGGGATAGCGCGAGGTCGAGCTCCTTGAGCACGGCATCGGTCGCACCCTTGGCACCCAGCAGGATGACGGGGTTGAGATCATGCGCAAGGCTGCGCAGGTAACGGCGCTGCGAGGGGGAAAGTGCCATGCGTTCAGTCTCGGATTCGCTGCGATAGGACCGCTAAGGGTATCATGCGGCCATCTCCCCCGTATCTGTGGCCTTTGCCGACCCATGTCTCGCAGCAAAAGTAGTTCCCGCTGGCTGCGGGAACATTTCGATGATGTTTATGTGAAGAAAGCCCAGGCCGAAGGCCTGCGCTCGCGTGCGGTCTTCAAACTGGAGGAGCTGATCGACAAGGATCGCCTCCTCAAGCCCGGCATGCGGGTGGTGGATCTGGGGGCGGCCCCGGGCGGATGGTCGCAGCTGGTGCGTCAGCGTCTGGGCGATACCGGGCACGTGGTGGCCATGGATATCCTGCCCATGCAGGGCATCGGCGGAGTAGATTTCCTCCAGGGGGATTTCCGCGAAGAATCGGTCCTGCGGGAGCTGGAAAGCCGTTTGCTCGGCCAGCAGGTTGATCTTGTGCTGTCTGATATGGCCCCCAATATGAGTGGTGTGGCCCTGGCCGACCAGATCCGGGCGATGGACCTGGCTGAGCTGGCGCTGGATTTCAGCCGGCAGTGGCTGAAGCCGGGTGGGTCGTTCCTGATCAAGTTGTTCCAGGGGACCGGCTTTGACGAATACATACGCAGCTTGCGCGCAGACTTCACCCGCGTAACGATGCGTAAACCTAAGGCCTCCCGCGCACGTTCGCGGGAGGTGTATGCATTAGCCGTGGGGCGAAAGATCCACGGCGGGCAATCGGGCGAGAACCGTGCATGAATGAAATGGCGAAAAACCTCCTGCTCTGGCTGATCATCGCAGTCGTACTGCTGACGGTGTTCCAGAGCTTCAATCCGCACGGCGGGGCGTCTTCGGATATGCCCTATAGCAGCTTCGTGCAGAGCGTGGACAACGGCAATGTGGCTTCGGCCAACATCAGCGCCGACCAGCCGGCCGCCATCAGCGGCAAGCTGAAGGATGGCAGCACGTTCCGCACTGTTGCACCGGTCCTGGGCTGGTCCACCAACTCGGTGGTCAAGCAGATGCAGGACAAGGGTGTGGAGGTTCGCCAGGAGCCCTCCAACAACGGCTTCTCGCTGTTGGGCCTGCTGCTCAACTGGCTGCCCATCATCTTGATCGTTGGCGTGTTCATCTGGTTCATGCGCCAGATGCAGGCGGGTGCCGGCGGTCGCGGCGCCATGAGCTTCGGTCGCTCGCGCGCCAAGCTGCAGGGCGAGGACCAGATCAAGGTCAACTTCAGCGACGTCGCGGGTTGCGACGAAGCCAAGGAAGAAGTGGGCGAGCTGGTCGAGTTCCTGCGTGACCCGGGCAAGTTCCAGAAGCTGGGCGGCAAGATTCCGCGCGGCGTGCTCATGGTGGGCCCGCCGGGTACCGGTAAAACCCTGCTCGCCAAGGCCATCGCTGGCGAGGCCAAAGTGCCGTTCTTCTCGATCTCCGGTTCGGATTTCGTGGAAATGTTCGTGGGCGTGGGCGCCAGTCGCGTGCGCGACATGTTCGAACAGGCCAAGAAGCACGCGCCGTGCATCATCTTCATCGACGAAATCGACGCCGTCGGCCGCCATCGTGGCGCCGGTCTCGGTGGCGGTCATGACGAGCGCGAGCAGACGCTGAACCAATTGCTGGTGGAAATGGACGGTTTCGAAGGCACTGAGGGTGTCATCGTCATCGCTGCCACCAACCGTCCCGATGTGCTCGATCCCGCGCTGCTCCGACCGGGTCGTTTCGATCGTCAGGTCGTGGTTGGCCTGCCGGACGTGAAGGGCCGCGAGCAGATCCTCAAGGTGCATATGCGCCGGGTGCCGACCGCAGCCGATGTCGATCCCATGACGATTGCGCGTGGCACGCCTGGGTTCTCTGGCGCCGATCTCGCCAACCTCGTCAACGAGGCAGCGCTGTTTGCCGCGCGCGAGAACGCCCGTGACGTACGCATGATCCATCTGGACAAGGCGCGCGACAAAATCCTGATGGGTAGCGAACGTCGCTCGATGGCCATGAGCGAGGACGAGAAGAAGCTCACCGCCTATCACGAGGCGGGTCACGCCATCGTCGGTCGCCTGGTGCCAGAGCACGACCCGGTCTACAAGGTCACCATCATTCCGCGCGGTCGCGCGCTGGGTGTGACCATGTATCTGCCGGAAGGCGACAAGTACAGCATGAACCGCGTAGCGATCGAGTCGCAGCTGTGCTCGCTGTACGGTGGCCGTGTGGCCGAGGCGTTGATCTTCGGTGAAGACAAGGTCACCACCGGCGCGTCGAACGACATTGAGCGCGCCACCAAGATGGCCCGCAATATGGCCACCAAGTGGGGTCTGTCGGACAAGCTTGGTCCGATGACCTATGGCGAGGAAGAGGACGAGGTGTTTCTGGGCCGTGCCGTGACCCAGCACAAGAACGTCTCTAACGAAACCGCGCGCAAGATCGATGAAGAAGTGCGCTCCATCCTGGATCGCGCCTATTCGCGCACCAAGGATCTGCTCACCGGCAACATCGACAAGCTGCACGCCATGGCCGATGCACTGCTGCAGTACGAGACCATCGACGCGCACCAGATCGACGACATCATGGCTGGCCGCGTTCCGGGTCCGCCGGCGGATTGGTCCAAGAACTCCAACACGGGCTCCACGCCGCCACCTCCGCCGCCGCGCGGCGATAGCGGTGCAAAGGTCGGCGATCCGGCAACGCAGAGTCGCATCGCTGATCGTTGATCAGCGTGCGGCAAGCTGAAAAAGGCGGCCATGTGCCGCCTTTTTTCTTTGTGGGGTAGGGCGTACGTCCTGTGCTTTCAAAGTGCAGGTGCACGTCGGGTTGGGCGACATCATCGGAAGATGTCTGCGTCGTGCAGATACGAATATCGCCACCCACCTGTGTTTCACATATGTGAAAAAAATTCAGCCAAAGGTCTAGCCGAATGTGAAACAGATGGCTAAACTAAGCGGCTCGAGTGAAGTGCTTTCACCGCCGAACGTGAAGATTCTCAGACGGCGATGAAAAAAATCTGAAAAAAAGTATTGACGCACGACTCTCGAATCTGAATAATTCCGCTTCTGGCTTCGGCGCTTTCCACCTCAGTGGTTAAGCGACAAAGCAAAAGGTTAAAAACGCGCCCGTAGCTCAGTTGGATAGAGTACCAGGCTACGAACTTGGTGGTCGGGAGTTCGAATCTCTCCGGGCGCGCCATTTGATAGCAAGTTGCGATGTTTGCATCGCCATTTGCACCGCAAGGCAGTGAATCGCTAAACGGACCGGACGTAAGTATGAAGTTCGGTATGCTTTGATACGGATTGACTAGACTAGGCGTCACCCGTAGCATTTCAAAGCTTCAGCCCGCGAAAGGCGGTTGAGGGTTCGAAATCGGGGTATAGCTCAGCCTGGTAGAGCGCCAGCTTTGGGAGCTGGATGTCGGGGGTTCGAATCCCTCTGCCCCGACCATGCAGATGCTATGCACAATGTGCACAAGCGCCTGTAGCTCAACCGGATAGAGCATCGGCCTTCTAAGCCGACGGTTGCAGGTTCGATTCCTGTCGGGCGCGCCAGTTCAAAATTTGCGGTGGATGTAGCTCAGCTGGTTAGAGCATCGGATTGTGATTCCGAGGGTCGTGGGTTCGAGTCCCATCTTCCACCCCAGTTGATGTTGCAGGTAAAAAAGTTTTAGGGCCGTTAGCTCAGTTGGTAGAGCAGTTGACTCTTAATCAATTGGTCGTAAGTTCGAATCTTACACGGCCCACCAACTTGAAAGGCGCTTAGAGAAATCTAAGCGCCTTTTCTTTTGTCCGCAGAAAACAGCCGGACCCTTTCACCGCCAGGCGTCATCGACGCGGATAAGCCCGAACCGGGCTCTGCGTTGGCGCGGTAGGCAGCGCGGATCTTCGCGTAACATCATCAGCAAACCATGCCGCAGAGGTTCAGTGGGTCGTGCCGTTGTGCGCGTTGGTTGCATGTGGCGCGCGTACACAGTTCGCCTCACTATGCGTTTCGTTACGCCAAGCAATCTCGACATCGATAGCCGAAGAGGTGATGCCCGGTGGAACCTCAAGACTTGTCAGTAGGCGAATTTTCCATTGCCATGGCAACGCCAACACATGGCGGATCCTTCTGCATTGGCTATGTGATCAGCGCGCTCGATCTTCAACGCGAGTGCAACCAGCGCAGCATTGGTTTCGAGACACTCTTTGTTGCTCACGTCAGCATCATCGAGCATGCAAGGAACCGACTGGCCAATTTGTTCCTGTGGACCACCAACGCGACGCATTTGCTGTTCGTCGACGATGACATGGGCTTTGGCGTCCCGGAACTCATGAAAATGTTTGAGTGGCGGCGTGCCGATGTGGTGGCCGCCATGTGTCCGAAGAAATCTATCGACTGGGCCCGTATCAAGCGAGCGGTGCTCACCCACCCAAATATCGATCCTGCCGTACTCCCCGCGCTCGCGGGCAACTACGAGAACATGTTTCGCCCGGTGGATGACGAGCCGACTGTCGTGGTGGGTCCGAAGCCTTCGCGCGTTTCCGCCATCGGCGCCGGCATCATGCTGATCTCGCGAGAGTGCCTGATGCGCCTTGTCGATACGGGGCGTGCTCCGCGCATCGAAAACGCCGATTTTCCCGCGATGGCGGCCAAGGATGGGCGCGTGCCGTACTACCAGTTCTTTCGTACGGAGACGCGCGAGGGGATGACGATAGGCGAGGACATGTATTTCTGCGAGCAAGTTCGAGCGAGTGGCGGTGAGATCCTGGGATGTTCGTGGATACCGATCACCCATACCGGTAGGTATGACTTCCGCGGCGACCTTCCTGGCATTGCAGCGTATCGAGTTTGAGGGCTTGAGCACTCGCGCGGCTTTTTGATCCAGCTAACCCATTAGCGCCCTGATTGCGTTGCATAGGATGGGCTGCCAACGGAGTGATATCGGTGAAGAATGTTCCGCGTTCTACGCAAGGGCTTGCCATGATCTTGGTTGGACTTCTGGCCGGCAGCTCTTTCGCCGTATGGGCTCAGGTCGGTGCCGCGAGGCATGCGCATTCGCAGGACATGGGCACGGCTGTGCTCAAAGCATCGTTGCCGTCATCGCTAGAGCGCGAAAAATTGCTCGCTGAAAAGTTTGTCCAGGTGCATGACATCGCCGCGTTTCCTGCAAGCTGTAAGCGTGGATTTGCAACGTTGGCACATACGCCTGATTTTGAACTGGCCAATCCGGGAGAGCCCTATCAGGCCACGGACGTCATTGGTCGTGGCCCTCGGTTGCCTTGGCGCCGGTTGTTGATTGGCGGGGTATCGAGTGACCGCTGCATTGTCTTCTACGTCATAGGCGGCTTTGCTCCCTATCGCGCAGCAGTTGTTCTGGATATCTCGAAGAAAGATCCCGTGTTGGTATGGGGCGGCGCGGGCGGAAAGGATCCTGATGATCTGCCTGCGCTGATCTCGCAGATCGCTGGGGGTGCCTTTACCCAGTCCCCTGGATACTGAACAGATAAAGCCCGGTGCCTGATACTTGCGCCTGAAACCTTCTTGGGCCCATCTCGCATTTCATCCCGAAACCGCCATCAAGGCGCTAACGCAGGTTTGGCATCGCGCATACACGCGAAGACGGAAATGTCATGCAGAAGAGGATCGCCTCCTTGGCGTTCTGCCTGACCCTTCTCGTACCTTGGCTCGAGCTGCAACCCGGGCAAGGGCATCCAGGCGGGCCAAATTGCTGGCTGACCCTTTGAATCCCGGCCGATAATGGATGTGCCGGCAGCGAATATTGAGTGGGCAGGAGGAGCGATGAATCAGTTCGTGGTCCGACCCGCGCTGGATGGAAGCGGTCGACTGATTCTCGAGTTTCTGGGCGATCATCGGTCGGAGCATTTCCCGTCCGTGATGCTCATTCTTGACCGTCGACTCCGTGGATTCATCGCTTCCGGATCGGAGCCTGCGCCCGATGATTTTTTATGGACCTGCTCCTACGCGGGTGGCTCCTTTGAGATCTCCGATGACTGGTGTGGCCTGTTCATCCTTCCGAGGACGCATCACGGAGCGGTGCTGGCGGACGTTACCGCAGCCCTTATGGCATCAGGCGTTTTCGAGCGGGTTGCCAGCAACGGCTAGCGGCCGCCAAGGTTCGCTTTAGGGCCGAAAGATGTCGATTTGCCGGCCCCTGGTTCGTCGTTGAAAAGCAGGGTTCTCAGATGTAGCCACCCTAAGCTGGTTCGGTACGCCCCCAAAACCTCGGTTGGGAAACGGCATAAAGGAGCGAACGATGAAGAGTGAAGTCCATGGCTTCCGCTGTCTGGTCGCGATTTGCCTGTTCTCTGCGCTTGTTGTCAGCACCATCGCCGCCGCTCAATCGCACCCCAGTTACCCGCGTATGGCGCCGTTGCCGCAATACCTGATGAGCGACCGTGCCGCGGAAATTGCGTTGGCGCGTAGCGCAGCGCCTGCGGCGATCTCTGACGGCGCCGCCGTTATGGTTCTCGAACCGCACGGCTACGTCACGGCCGTCGAAGGCAAGAACGGCTTTGTGTGTATCGTCGAGCGAGGATGGATGTCTCCATTCGACGCCCCCCAGTTCTGGAATCCCAAGTTGCGTGGGCCCGTCTGCTACAACCCAGAGGCGGCCAGATCGATCCTGCCCATGACCTATCGAAGAACAGACCTCGTGCTGGCCAGGCAATCCAGGGAGGCGATCAAAAAGAGCATCGAGGCCGCGCTTGCCGCCAGGCAACTGCCGGCGCTGGAGCCGGGAGGTATGTCTTACATGATGTCCAAGCAAGGGTATCTGGACGACCAGGCCGGTCACTGGATTCCCCATCTGATGTTCTACACGGCCACAGGCGTGAACTGGGGTGCTGACCAGGCGGGATCGCCCGTCATGCTGAATCCACAGTTTCATGACGCCCCTGAGCCGGTCAACGTGTTCATGGTGCCTGCCGGCAAATGGTCTGACGGTACCGCTGCGCCAAGCATGTAGGCGCGACGGCCGTCGGCGCACGCAGCGCCAGCGTAACGCTGGGCAGTACCTGCGGCTGCTTCAGGTGGTCGCGGAGGCTTGTTCAGTCGACAACGGAATCCACACCTGGGCTCTACCCGGGCTTGCGACGGATTTGGTGTAACCTGAACTGGGCCAAGGGCGGTAATGGAGGTCGAACCGATGGCTGTAGAGTCCGCCTCTGCTGCGTGGATGGCGTTCGGCACGATCGAGATCGACACCCTGGGCCATCGCCTGTTTGTCGATGGCGAGGAGGTCGGGCTCGAGCGCAAGGCATTCGCCGTGCTTGTCCTGTTGGCGCGCGACCCTGGGCGCGTGTTGAGCCGCGACGAGATTCTCGACGAGGTGTGGGGGCATAGCCACGTCACGCCTTCCTCGCTGAGTCGCATTATCGCCTTGCTGCGCCATGCGCTTGGCGAGAGCGGTGAAGAAAACCACTACCTGCATACCGTGCATGGTGTTGGCTTTCGCCTCGATGCGCAGGTGCAATTTGCCTCGTCGCGCGAGGAGTTGGGCGTCAACAAAGCATTGATTGCCCCCGAGCTGGTATTCGTGCCCGGCCTCGCGCATGACGTCTCCCTACCTCCGGTGGAAGCCACCACCCATCCGGCAACACCTCTGCCGCCGGGCAAGACGCGCAAGTTCGGAAAGCTGCTCGTTGCCTTGATCGCAGGTGTACTTGTGGTGGTGGCCGTATTGCTGGGTCGTCATCAGCTTGTGCGTCACCCAGCGGACACGGCGTCGGTAGTCGATCTCAAGTCCATTGCGGTGCTGCCGTTCGAAAATCTCAGTACGGACAAGAGCAACGCGTACTTCGCCAGCGGTATGCAGGACATGATCCTGACCCAGTTGGTAGGTATTGGTGGGCTCAAAGTGATCTCCCGCACCTCGACGGAGAGATACCCCAGCCATCCGGAAGACATCAAAACCATAGCGCGACAGCTGGGTGTGGCGACGCTGCTTGAGGGTACGGTGCAGAAGGCAGGCAATCAGGTACTGATCAATGTGCAGCTGATTGATGTGAGCAGCGGCAACCACCTTTGGGCGAAAGCCTATACGCGCACGCTGGACAACGTTTTCAACGTGGAGGGCGAGGTTGCGCAGAACATTGCGGAGGCACTGAAAGTGCAGCTGACCTCCGCTGAGGCCGCGCGTATCGACACCGTGCCCACCCGGAACGCTGGCGCCTACGATCTGTACTTGCAAGCAGGCGCGCACGCTAACCGCGCTTACGACGATCCCACGCTGTCATCGACCGAGTTGCCCAAGGCGATCTCGATGTACCAACAGGCGCTGACCATGGATCCGGACTTCGCGCTGGCTGCAGCCGCGTTGGCGCGGGCCCACATGCAGATGTACTTCTTCGCGCCAGACCGCACGAACGCGCGACTGGCCGAGGCGAAAACGGCCGCCGATCGCGCCTTGGCGCTGCAGCCAAACCTGGGGCAGGGACACTACGCACTTGGCCTGTATGACTACTGGGGACACCGGGACTACGCGGGTGCCACCACTCAGCTCGAGTTGGCCCGACAAACGCTGCCCAACAGTGCCACGGTCGAACTACTGATCGCTGCGATTGCTCGGCGACAGGGGCGGTGGGAAGAAGCCGTGACGCGGTTTCGCGCAGCCACCGTGCTTGATCCACATAGCGAGTATGCGTTCAACCAGCTCGGTGTGACTTATCAGAGCATGCGTCGCTACGCAGAAGCCGATCAGGCCTACGCCGCTGCCTTTGCGTTGAGCAAGAATCCTCTTGGTGAGCGCATGGCTCAGGTCTTCAATGAGTTGGTGTGGAAGGGCGATCCGGCCCCGATGCGCGCCACACTTGCAGCGCTCAAGCCGGGCAGCGATGTCTACGCTGCCAACATCATGTCCATGTACTTCGAGCGCGAATTGGCTCGCGACTATGTCGGTGCCGCCAAGATAGCCGAGGCGGACAAGGCAGAGAACTGGGACGATCCGGACAACGTTGTTCTGCCTCGGCGCTTGTATGTGGCGTGGGCCCTTGAGGCGGCCGGAGACACAGCCAAGGCGGCAGCGGCCTATGACGATGTAGCCACGCATGCTCATACAGCCCTGATCGAGCGGCCTGATGACGCCGACCTGCACCTCACCCTGGGGTTTGCCTATGCCGGGCTTGGGCGAAAAGCCGAAGCCGTTGCTGAAGGCGAGCGCGCCGTTGCTTTGATGCCGGTGTCCGAGGACGCGCTAACCGGTGCGGACATGCTGGCCTATCAGGCGCAGCTCTACGTGCGCGTCGGTCAGCCCGATCGGGCTATTCCCTTGCTCGAACGTGTGTTGTCTATGCCCGCGGGCGCCGTCCTGTCGAGCGCCATGCTGAGGCTCGATCCTCTCTGGGATCCACTGCGCGACAATCCAGGCTTCAAGGCGTTGCTGCAGAAGTACCCCATCGGTAGCTAATTCGCTATTCGCGTAGCAGATCTTGAAAAGAGCGGCGGGGCGACGCCGTTACGACGGTGGTTATCGACAAGGCGCCGGCACGTTTTCGCCGGCGCCTCCCGTCGTGATTCAGTACTTCCCAATAGCGGGTTTAGTGGTGATCGTGATGGTGATCGTCCGGATCCTGATCCGGGGTAAACGAGATGCCACGAAGCACTTCCGCAAAGTTGGCGGTGCGCAGTGTCACGAATTTTTCCTGCGCGGCGACAGTGGCATTGCTGTTCTTCAATGTGTCGCGAATGGCCACGAGCTGGTTCGGGTCAGCGCCTGTATCGCCATTGCCGCTGACGGTTGATGTTGTGGCCCAGATCGTCACGCGACCATCGCGATCGACGCGACCTACGAGGTTGCGCAGTCCGTCGGTGGCCGGCGACCACGGCAGGTCGGTGGCAGCATTGGTGCCGGTGGGATAGCCACTCACCGTGTAGGCCTGGCCAAGATGGAGGCCCGCTTGCAGGGTATAAGCCAGCGCCCAGGTCTTGCTCTGGCTGTCGTACACCCACTTCTGCAGGCCTGCGGTGGTCTGCGCGGCGGCGTGCGTGTACAGATCGGCGCCACCCACATAGCCGTCCCCTTCGTCCGCCACATAAAGCGTATTGGCGTCGGCAAACCACAGCGAGAACGGGTAAGCCAGGGTCTTGGCGGTCTTTGCAGGCGTGGTCGGGAATCCCGCGAGGATGCACATATTGGTCGGCAAACCGTTGCTCAGCACGGTGCTCGCGTTGTACGCCAGCGGTGCACTGGGCAATGCCGCGCCAGCGACCGGCACGCCAACCCCGTTGGGGCAGGCGGTGCCCGTGGTGTCGACGAAATACACCGTGTTCACGCCATTGCTGCCGCTGCCCTTGGTGAAGTACACGACGTTGTCGTGCACAGTCATGCCGCGGAAGTTATCGTCCTTGCCAATCTTGTCAGCCTTCAGGCCTAGCGCTGCGATGGAGAAGCTGGCCAACGGAGTCGTGGCGACGGGGTGTTGCGCGATCTCCGGCAGGTGCGCCGGTGTGATGAATTGCGCGCCAGCCCCAAGGACGACGCCAGCGGGCTGCGGATTGCTGCCATTGCCCGCATTGCCTGCGGTGAAGAAGTAGTCGGCGCCACCGCGATTGAGCAGAATCGCGGCACGACCGTTATTACCACTGTAGGCATTGGTTTCCGTGAAGTTGAAGTGGCCCTTGCGGTCAATCGTGGCCACTGCCCGGTAAACACTTTGGCCATCCGGATTCGTCGGATCCACTGCGCCGGGTGTGTTTGAATTGGACACGTCGATGGCATTCACCGGCGCGACGTAACCCATGAAGCTGAGGTACTTGTGATCCTGCGACAAATGCAGCGCAAGCTCGGACTTTGAACTGAAGCTCGTCACCAGTTCGCCCTCAGGCGCGGTCGGCAGAAGGCTGTTGGGAACCTGCAGCGAATTGATCAAATAGCCGTCCGGAGTAAGCTGGTCCAGATAGATGCGCGCTGTGACGCCAAAACTGCCATCGTACAGGTCGTTGTTCCACACATAAGGGTACGTGCCATCGAAAGGCGCACCGCTGGCAGCACCACAGCCACCCGTTGTATTGGCGCAGTTCACCGGGAGGATGGTGCCGACCTGGACGTTGCTTGCCTTGTTGTCGTACACGCTGCGGCTCAGCACAAGATTGCCTGGCCAAAAATGGAAGTCACGCCGATTCCATGAATCATCGGCGTGGGCAATAACGCCCGTGCCGAACAAAACGAGGGCAAGGGTCGCGCCAATACGCTGCCGAGCAAAACGATTTGTCATGGTGGTCTCCAGTGGGTCCGGCTCGCCCAGGGCTGGGTGAGCGGGGCCACGCTAGTGACACGCCATGAAGGATTCTTGACAGGTTTCTTTGGATTCAATTAGCGAGCGGGACTTCTATATGTCCGCGTCGCGGCGTGAATTTCACGCTTTCGAAAAAGCCTGCGTTGACCAGTTTTTTCCGAACATCAATGTCCTCGAAATTCGTTAACTGAATCGATTAATGCCGTCTTTGCATGTGGTCAAGATCAATGATGTCATGATGGGTATGGCGAAACTTTTTGCGTCGCGAGATATCACATAGGGATGCCACGTTCACGTGGGCGCGGTCCGGGTTGAGTGTCATGCCTGTGCCAGGCCGCGATGGTCATGTTTCTCCACTGACACGTTCTCATGCAAAAGCGTTCGCTCTCAATCGGTGGCATCCATGAAAACAAGGCGCGATTTTCTAAGGCAGTGCTCCATGGCGGCAGGAGCCTTCTATCTTGGTTCGGTGGGTGATGGCCTTGCAGGCACCGCGTTTGCCTCGGCGGCCAAGCCGTGTGTCATGCCGGATGAAGGTGAGCACCACAAAGCGACGTGGATGGCCTTTGGCCCCAGCGAAGAAGTCTGGGGGAGAGATCTTCTAAAGGGCGCTCAACATGCGTTGGGTTCCATTGCGAAGGCCATTGCGGCCCACGAGCCGGTCAACATGTTGGTGCGCGAGGATGACTACGACCTCGCACAGGAGCTGTGCGGATCGAACGTCCATCTTGTCGTCCAGGATATTGACGATCTTTGGATGCGTGATACGGGCCCGGTCTTTGTAAAAAACAGTCAGGGCGAACTGGCAGGCATCGAGTTCAACTTCAATGGCTGGGGTGGCAAGCAAGAGCATGATGCCGACGCTTTGGTGGCCCGCGCCGTCAATCGCCTTGCAGGAGCGCAGTCACTGACGACACGGCTCGTACTGGAAGGCGGCGCCATCGAAGTGGATGGCGCGGGTACGGCCATTTTGACCGAGAGCTGCATACTCAACCGTAACCGCAATCCCGGTTTGACCAAGGCGGCATGCGAAGCCGAGCTAAAGCGACTACTAGGGTTGGAGAAGATCATCTGGATCCCCGGCATTGCCGGCAAGGACATCACCGACGGGCATACAGATTTCTACGCGCGATTCGCCAGGCCCGGCGTCGTGGTGGCCGGATTGGATACCGATACCTCGTCGTACGACCATGCCGTTACCAAACGCCACCTCGACATACTGCGTAATGCCGTGGATGCGAAAGGGCGCAAGTTGGAGGTGGTTGTGCTGCCCGCACCATCGTCCATTCGACCCGAGTACGAGACGAAGGATTTCGCGGCGGGCTACGTCAATTTCTATGTATGCAACGGCGCTGTGATTGGTCCGGAGTTTGGCGATGCCAAGGCTGATCGGGATGCCCAGGCCATGCTTCGGGAGTTGTTCCCCTCTCGCGAAGTGATACAACTTAATATTGATGCCATTGCCGCTGGTGGTGGCGGCATTCATTGCACGACGCAGCAGCAACCCGCATAGGGTGTTTGGTTCGCCGTTTTGCGTGCTCTTATTGAAATAAGCCAGGCGCGGGCACTGGGTGCCAAGAGAGGAGCGGAGCCGTGTTTCGTTCACTCGGTCGCTGGCTACACTTTCGTCAATTTAGGTGACTCATGTTGAACAAGTACATTGGTATGGCGTCCCTCTGCTTCTTCGTATCCTTGGGTGCGATGGCAGCAGAGGCCAAGCAGGATGTCAGCGCAGCCAAAGTCATCTCTCCCAGTGAGCTGCCTTTCGTTCAAGTATCGCAGGGTGTGCGGCTGAAGGAGCTCACGGGCCGTGCGGCCCCCGATGGCGCCAAATCACAACTGGGCAGCGTCGCGCTATTCGAACTCGACCCGGGGCATGCAAGCGCGTGGAGCCATAACAAGGCTGGCGAAGAATCCTTCTTCATTCTGGAGGGGCATGGTGAGGTTTGGACGGGCGGCGTGGCGCATCCGGTAGGGCCTGGCGACTACATCCTGATTCCACCCGCGGTGGTGCGCTCCATTCGCGCCAGCAAGGGCGAGGTTCTCAAGTTCTACGCCATCACAACGCCCGCGTGGAGCAAGGATGACGATGTGCTGGTGCCCGCGCCCAAGGGTGCACCCAGTCCCTAAAGGTCATGGGATGACAGCCGACGACGGCATGGTGCATTTGTCCGCGTAGCGCAGGGGCAAGCCTTCTCGCCATGGGTGATAGTCGTTGGCGATCTGGATCCGTTCGGCAATCGAAGGATGCGTATAGAAGAAGGCACGGGCAAACGCGTCGGGCTGTACCCAATCCGTGCCTTGTTGCGCCCATGATGCAAACAGACGGGCGGCGGCATCGTTTTCGTGCGAAAGCTCCAAGCCAAAGCGATCGGCTTCGCGCTCGATATGCCGGTCAAAGGCGAGAAACGCCGGTGTCACTGCCAGCCATAACGCAGTGATGCAAAGGATGAGCAAGGGCAGTGATGCCGGGTCATCAAGGCTTGAAAAGCCTATGCGTTGCTGAAAGCGACGTGTCGCCCAGTGGCCCACGCGGTAGGTGAGCCAGAACCCGAGCAGCGCCAAAGCCATGGCGATAGGTAGCAGCTTCCAGTTATCGCCAAGGACGTAATGCTTGAGCTCATGGGCAATGGTGAAGCGAATCTGGTCGGGTGTTTCCTCCTTGGCCAAGTTGCTTTCAAGGAAGATGCGCACCGTAGGACCCACCCCATAGACCGCTGTATCGCTGCCGCCAACGACCACGGCGACATGGACAAGGCCGCATCGCGATGCGAGATCGTCGATGGATGCACGCAAGTTCGCATTCGCCAGTGCGACGTAGGGCGTTGTCAGTGGTTTTATCCATACGGGTTGCGCGATCAGAAAGAACACGGTCACAGGGGCGGTAGCCACCGCGGCCCAGAGCCACCAGCGTCGCGGACTGCGGCGCATCAACGCATAGGGAATCCACAACAGGAGCATGGCCGCCACAATCCACGGAATCAGGCCCAGGGCTTGTGCCCCCAGCCATTGCCCAACGGTTTGGTCGTGCAGCCACCCCAACGACATGGGAAGCCGGTAATGGCGCGCATAGTCCAGTGGCAGGCTGAGCAGCGTGTACAGCACCACGTAGGCGCTGCCGAAGAGCCCGATGGTGAGAAAGCGCGCGTCGCGCACTTGCCCGCCCAACCATCGACACAGGCGTGCACCATATCCGCTGCAAAGCAGCGCCAAGGGAAGCAACAGTTGTAATGCCTTGCTGCCCAGCCAGTACGCATCCAGCAATCGATTGAGGTTCGCCTCACGGGGCGACACCGGGGGAATGGGTACCTGGGCGTGCACCGTTGCGGCAACGCTGGCCAGTCCCAGGAGGGCTGCTACGCCTGCGGCTCGCCAGTACGCATCCGTCTTCTTCGCCATACATTGTTCTCGTGGAGTTCACCGGGCAAGCCTATGATTTAGCTGGGCTTGTACCTAGACCGGTTCGGCACGGTTTCGGCACGGCTCGGCACAAATTCCACCGGATGC
Organism: Dyella sp. ASV24; assembly: GCF_016428905.1. Taxonomy (GTDB): domain Bacteria; phylum Pseudomonadota; class Gammaproteobacteria; order Xanthomonadales; family Rhodanobacteraceae; genus Dyella. The sequence goes on from NZ_JAELTQ010000002.1 coordinate 114,719, forward strand.
TCCCGGGATAGACGGCACGCATGGCTCGCGGCAGACTGCGCGCATGGATGCCACCCGGGCGATGATTCACCCCGTGCCTCCCCTGTGGTTACGCCAGGGGGCCTATGGCTTCATCTACTGGCTCGCCTTTCTGCTGGTGCTTGAGCCGGGCAACCTCATGCGCGCGTCGGAGATGGGCGCCCACCTGGGTCTGTCCCATGAGGCCGTTCGAATGCTTGGGGCAGCCCTGATTGGCGCGGCGACAACGCCAGCCATGCTCCTGCTGGGAGATCGCTTCCCAGTCCGGGGGCAGCATCGCCTGCGCAATCTGCTTTTTCAGGTTCTCGGCATCGGTGGATTTGCCCTGGGCCTGATCCTGCTTTCCTGCCTGCTGGCGGCCTGGGGGTTTTCCCATGCGTGGCTGCCAACCTTGGGGGAAATCTATTGGCAGGTGGCCGACAACTGGCTGCTGCTGGTCTATGCCTTGATCGCTCAAGCAGCGGTGGCTCACTTGTTGACTACATGGCGGAGGTCGGGAGGCGAAGCGCCTTCGGTCCTGGCTTCAACGGCGGCACGCCCCTTGTCGCATGTCACGACGAAGGTCCGCGGACGCCAGGTGCAGGTGGCACTCGACCGAGTGGATTGGCTGGAAACCCAGGGCAACTACCTTGCCCTGCATGCAGGCGACACCACGTATCTCATCAGGCAAACCATCACGGCTTTTGAAGCCCAACTGGACCCTCGGCAGTTCGTGCGTGTGCACCGTCGGGCCATGGTGTCCCTGCATGGCATCCGGGATCTGAAACCACTCACCAACGGCGACGCGGAACTGCGCCTTCGCACGGGACAAGTCGTGCGTGTCAGCCGGAGCTACAGGAAGCAGCTCGCAGCCGGCATCGAACAGATAAAGGTCACGGCGGATAGTTCGCGCTCGTTCTAACTCAAGAGCTGGATTGTTCGAGTAATCACTCACTCGAACTCATCGTCGAGCTTCCAACGCTCACTCGATGACTTTCGCGTAGGTCTGCACGCGAAGATATCGGGGCTTGGCTTTCCTCATTTCCAGACACGGCGCCGTGGCGAAGCACTGCGAACACTCAAGGGGATCGTTCTGCTGCGCGGAAATCGAGTGTCATGAAATGCTTCGGTACGCCATGTTCGGCAGGCGCATCCTTGAGAAAGGCCATCTCAGCGGCGTCGTCCTTCAGATAGGCGTTCAAAAAAGCCAGCGTATAGCGTGCCATCCACCCATAGCTCACATTGACGTCATCCCGGCCATAGTCCGCCATCTGGTTCTCAGCGAACTTCTTTTCGCTGCTCGCTCGCTGATACATCGACGCAAAGGCAGGATGGGACATGCCAAGCATATGGGCCGTCAAAAGGTCGCCATGCGTCCATGCATTGAGCACACTCGGCCCCTCGTTATCGGCGGTGGCAAAGCGATTCCAATCCTCGAGAGAGAGATATCCCCGCGTAAAGAACAGCAAGGGGAGGGTCATGCGTTCGGGATGAATGTCGCCCGATTTTTCTATCAGGCCCGGGTAGTAACGCATGCTTCCATCCAGCGCGATCAGCGCCTTGATCCGGCTGTCACGATGGGCAGCGAAGAGATTGGCCATGCCGCCCCAGCTCCACCCTGCAACCGCGGTTTTGGAGATGTCCACGTCGGGGAGCGTGCTTGCATAGTTGATCAGGAACGATATGTCGGCAGCGGCCGCATAGATATCGTCGAGGTTGTCGTCGGCATCCCGTGTCGATTTGCCAAGCGACGGACTGGCAATAACGACATACCCGTGGCTTGCGAGGTACTCGCAGAGATCCGCATTATCCCAGGGTACGGATGATTGGCCGGGCGCATAAACGACAAGCGGAAAGTGCCCATCGGCCATGGTGGCATCACGCTGCGCCCAAAGCAGCGCGTTTGCCGACGCAGCCAGCTTCACTACCCACTTGTTGTTCTTTTCGGGTTGGCTGAAATCAACTCCCGTCTTCGCGAGTTGTGCGTAGTCGCCGGCAGTCATCGTTATGCCGTTGCGGTTGGAAGTGGGATACCACACCAAGGTCTGGATGGGGCGCGGACCAGTGTGGCCAACGGCCGGCGTTGCATTGTCCGAGGGGGGCAGGGCGAACGTCCTGGAGCGGTCGTATTGATGGATAACTTTCAATCCGACGGCATAAGGCCCAGGCTTCTCCGTGAACTGAAACCCTATGGATGGCGTCTGCGCCATGGCCGAAGAAAAGGGGATGATCAGGGCTACCAGCACGGATAACGCAACGGCCGGAAGTGAGTGCAACGCGTCAGATCGTTTCATGGGTATCCTCTTCAGCTTCCATTGCCTGGAAGGGCGCAGGCCCATGCCTCGTGGCGAGATGCGCCCGCCTTGGCATGACCTCGCGTAGCGTCCCGTTCTTGTTCATTGTCCCGAACTGGAAGGCTAGCGCTCTGCCATGGACTAGAGATGTGTCGTTGGTCATTGCTGTACAGGGGCAGCGTTACGCCCAAGATGTGCGCTGGGGAACCGAACCTGTCGTGGGAGAGGATTCATGAATAGCGCTACGAAGATGCTGGCACTGGGAATGTCTGCGTTGACCTTGAGCCTCTCGGCACACGGGCAAGGACAGCCGGCCGCAAGAGATACGCAGGCCAGAATCAGTGCTATCGAATCCTGTCTCCCTGATGCCGTCGTCATCCATGGCGAGAAGCGTCCCTGCGAGACACTTTTGCAACGCATGCAGGCCAGCCACGTACCCGCTGTAAGCGTGGTCGTGATTCACCATGGCGCTATCGAATGGGCGAAAAGCTATGGTGTTTCGAGCGTAGGCGGCGATGCCGTCACTACACAAACGCTTTTCCAGGCGGGCTCCATGAGCAAGCCGGTGGCGGCGATGGCAGCACTGCGGCTCGTACAGCAAGGCAAGCTATCACTTGATACGAATATCAACAGCACGTTGCAGCGTTGGAAGGTGCCGCCAAGCCCGCTTGCCCCCGGTGCAGTGGTGACCTTGCGCGAGTTGCTGAGCCACACCTCCGGTCTCAGCGTTCATGGTTTCCCGGGCTACGCCGCCGGGAAGCCAGTGCCCACCTTGATCCAGGTATTGAACGGAGAACCACCCGCCAACACGGCAGCCATTCGTTTGGAAAGCATGCCGGGAGCCCAGTGGAATTATTCCGGTGGTGGTTACACCGTCATGCAATTGCTAATGGAGGATGTGACGCACGAAGCCTTCGCCCAGTTGTTGCACGATACCGTCATTGCTCCTCTAGGCATGCGTCACAGCACTTATGAGCAGCCGCTGCCTGCGTCGATGCGCGTCGACATGGCAACGCCCTACGACGCAGACGGCCGTCCCATTCCCGGCGGGGCACACACTTACCCAGAGATGGCGGCAGCGGGGCTCTGGAGTACGCCGTCGGACCTCGCGCTCTATGTATTGGAGCTGCAACGGTCAACAAAGGACGGCGTCGGCAAGGTGCTGGATAAAAGCACGACAGACCAGATGCTCACGGCCGGCAAGGGGAAATGGGGCTTGGGCATCGGCATGGGTGGCTCCGCCGACCACCCATACTTTCAGCATTTCGGTGTCAACGAGGGCTTTGAAGGCGTCCTCTTTGGCTATCGCGATAGCGGCGAAGGCGCCGTCATCATGACCAATGCTGCAGGAGGGTCAGAGCTTGCCAGGGACCTCCTGAGAAGCATCGCGGTTGCCTACGCGTGGCCGGACTACCAGCCGGTGAAGCGCAATGTCATCTCACTTAAGCAGCCTGTGCTCGAGCGATATGTCGGTACTTATCAAATCGCCCCTGATCTCGATATACGTATCTCGCTGGAGGACGGCCAGTTGATGAGTCAACTCACGGATCAGCCCAAGCTGTCCATGTTTCCTTCATCAACCTCGAAGTTCTTCACACGGACAAATATGGAGCTCGAATTTGTCCCGAGCCCCAGTGGTCAAATCGAAGAAGTCCTACTTCACCAGACCAATGAGGATCTCAAGGGGAAGCGGCGCTGATCTTGCTGCACCGTGGTGATATAGCCATCGCTCTTCGCAAGAGCGCATGAAACATCGCCCCTGGTGTTTTCGTCGTGCAGCCTGTACCCAAGGCTGGATTGGACTTGACGCGACCCCAAGCAGCCGTTTACGGGAAGACATGCCTACTGGCATTGCTCTGGCAGGAAGGGCAGAGGGATGTCCGGACTCTGGCATGTCCAGACAATGGCGCCATCGTGCCCTTCGGCGACCAGTGTCAATCGCTTGCCGCGCAGGCGTTCGGGGGCGTTCTCGCCGAACATGGTCTCCAGTGCAGTGCCTTCGTCGATGGCCAGCACGGCGAAGCCGATCAGATCGTTACTGGCATACGCCTCGGCTTCTTTCAGGCCGGCTTGAGCGTTGTTCTTTGGCCAAGCGCGATTGCGGTCGATCGAATCCAGAACCTGTTGCTTCAATGGCTCGGCTTGCACCAATGCCTGGGTCACATGAACCCGCAACACATAGGTCTGATAGAGCGGTAGCGCGACGGCGCCGACGACGGCGATGAAGGGTATGCCCAGCAGTACCCAGAACACGACCTTGGACGCCTTGGGCTGGGTCTGTCCGGTCTGCTGCCAACGCGCCAGCCAGGTCAATTGTCCCTGCAGATACAGCGTATTGAAGAAGAACAGCGTGATGCCGCCGATCCGGACCGGGAGTCGATAGGAGGCCATGTGCTGGCGGATCGAGGCTGACATGGCGAAATAGGCGCCATAGAAGAGCACGCTAGTAGCTAGCTGCAGCAGCCAGCCAAAACGCTCTCTGGAAGTCGGTGGCGACATATCGCCAGCCGGTGTCCAGGCGGGAATAAAGAAGAACGAAACGATGATGCCGCCCAGCCATAGCCAAAGCATCAGCGACGCATTGCTGCGCGGATCAATCTTGCGTACCCAGTTGGCCTGGATAAAGGGCCAGACGATGGCGAAGATGCCAAGCGTGAGTATGCTCAACAGGAAAACCCAGCCCCAATGCAGCGACGGCGGGGGTGGCAGATAGGCGCGATCAGCGAATTCCGGGAGCCCAGGCTCGGCATGCCGATCGGCTTGCCTTGACATCATGTCGTTGCGATCCATTCCATTCCCCTTTGGCCGGATCGCAAGATTATGCGGATATCTTTCCCTGGTGCAAAGCCCGAACCCGGTGATCAATGCTGCGCGCGCGTGGACTAGTAGCGCCCGGGAGGCTGGTGTGCATCGGTAGAATCACCGGGAGGGGCAAGTTCGGATTCTTACTTGAATATTCTGGCGGAAGCCGATGAATTCGGTGGGTCCGCTTTCGACTGCGACTTCAGCCGGTCAACGCAACACATCGCTGGAATCGTTCGGCCGGTGTATCGAAGTCCAACGTTTGTCGCGGCCGTCCGTTTAGCTCACGGGCGACCGATACAGATCGGTCACTATGCAGGTCTTTCACAGGGGGAAGATATGGTCTCATTGTTTCGCTTCATGATCGTGTGTACGTGCCTATGCTTGGCGGCCTGTAGCCAACAGGCCATGATCGACAAGTTCACGCCCCATCCGGCTGCGGAGATCGCACGATCCGTGCTCGATCAGGTACGAAAGGGTGATATGGAGCCCGTCAAGGCCAAGCTTGACGATGCGCTTCGACAAGATCCAAGCGTCGAGGCCAAACTGAAGGAACTCACCGGATACTTTCCCTCCGGAACGCCTCGGGCAGTGAAGCTGGTTGGCACCAACACGGTTGCCGTAAACGGAGCCCGCCGCTATGACCTTACCTATGAATATGAGTTTGCCGACGGATGGGTGCTGGGCAACGTTGTGCTGGCTGGTGAGGGGGATGCCGTGCGTGTGGAAGGCATGCACGTGAGGCGAATGACGCAATCATTGGAACAGCAGAACGCCTTCACTCTCAGTGGCAAGGGGCCCGTGCACTGGGTCGTATTGCTGGCTTGTATCGCAATCCCGGCAACGTGCATCTATGCCTTCGTGCTTTGCCTGCGCACCCCGATCACGCGCCGCAAATGGCTGTGGGCAGTTGGCACCCTGCTCGGCTTCGCGACGCTGCGCTTCAACTGGACCACGGGGTCCTTTGACTTCCAGCTGTTGTCGTTTCAGCTCTTCGGAGCCTCGGGCTTTAGCAGCCCTTATGGCCCCATGATTATGGGGATGTCGTTACCCTTGGGTGCCATTTGGTTTCTGGCTTGCCGCAGCGGATTGATGGCCAATGCGGCAGCGACGAAGGCGGCAGCCCCCGTCGGTCCAGAGCATGCTTGAGTAGCGAGTGTCCGCTTTCTACCCAAAGCGGACATTGCAATCGTTAGCACGATCATTCATTGCGTGCTTGCAGGCAGGCCATCAACGGGGAAGTGGCCATTCCAACAACTGCCATCAAGCAACTGCTGCCTGTTCAATCATTGTCAGGACTGAGCTGTGCCGAATCTAGAGGTGTCAACAACTCTAAGTCGCGTCGTACGTGTGGTTGTGGCAGGCGTGGGGCTCTATGCAGTTTGGCTTGGTGTCTATAGCGCCAGGCACTATCCACCTGCCCCGATGGATTCTGTCCGACAGGCATTGGCCGGAATTGAGGATCCGGGCACCGTGAGGGTCACTCAAGACCTGAGGCTCATCGACCGGGGCGGCACGCGCTATGCTCAGAAATACTACGTGTCGAATGAAACACCCCAGCAGATTACCGATCGCTATGTCAGCGAGTTTCAGGGAAAGGGGTGGCGACGCATAGGTGGTGTTAGCAACGACGATTACGCGTCAACGTTCTGCAAGAACAAGCTTCTTGGAACTCTCTACTTCTACGGCGTGAGAGAAGGCTCGTCCGCCTTCTCCATTACGGTAAGAACTGGTGGGAGTCAAACGGAGATCTGCGACTGAAGTGTGATCGTTGGCAACGACAATGTCCGCTTTCGGCCCAAAGCGGACATGGCTGGGCCTGTCGCATCATTCAATGCTGGAGGGGGAATGCTTTCGTATTTGCCGTTGATTGTCGGCGCCTTGGCCTGGTCCGTAGGTGCGAGCGTGATCTTTGCCAGGCTGGCAAGGCGAAGCGGCCGTCACTGGCCGATGTTTCCTCCGCTGTCTAGCCTCTCGACGTTGAGCCTCACTGAAACACTGCTACTGACGTCTTTCCTGCTGATGGCGTTCGCTGGTTTTGCACTAACAGTGGTTCTCACAACGCCATAAGCTAAGGTCCGCTTTCGACCCGAAGCAGCCATTGCGCCGGCGGCTGGACTAAGGCGCTCTCGTATTCACATGCGGCGCTATACAGAGGTTACCCATGCAGCTGATTGCCAAGGAAAGCATGTTCGGCTGTCGACCGGGAGGCGAGCCATTTGAAATCTCGATTGAGATCGAGGCTCCTAGCGAGTCCCCGGACTATCAACACGAGTGGGTGTGCCGAGTCCGTCTGACGCCTTTCCTTTCGAAATCGCGCGATGTTCGCGGTGACAGCTCACTCCAAGCCCTATGCCTGGCGTTGTCTTACGTCAGGAAGACTCTTGGCTGCGTTCTAGAAGAAGGCAGCCGACTGACCTATGCCTCGGGTGAAGACTTCCCGCTAGATGCGGTTTTTGGGACTACACAGTGGCAGTAGCAGCAAGTTCTAATGTCCGCTTTCGACTCATAGCGGACCTTTTGGGGGAAATAGGCGTACGGGGGCAGGATGACTGGAAAGCTGAGCTGGGTTGCGCCCATCGAGCCAGGGCGGCAAATGATGGGACTAACACTGGGGATGAGCGAAGAAGAAGTGTGGACGGCGCTCGGCCTCAGCGACGACGACTTGGTGAAGGAGGTGGCATTTGTCGGCGGCCCTTCTCTAATTGTCGATAGCCGCAAATCCGGAGTTATCTATTTGCGAACGCCTTGGGTGAAAGACGCGACTTACGAGTGGCAAGACAAGGTTGGACGACTGGTCTTCGCCCAAGGTGTGCTGACCAATGTCATAGCCCAACTGTTGCCTTTCGACGAATGCCCGGACGTGTACGCAGGAAGATTTGACGGAGACTTTGGGCTTCAATCCCCGGTATCCGCTGCCAAGAGATTCGGCTCGCTTGAGTACGATGATACCGAGGAAGTCTTCTATATTCCTGGCCTGGAAGGCCTGGAGTTTGCCGGGTCGAATAGCTGCGACCTGTCATTGGCACCGGAGCAATACGTTACGTTTCTACGAGTCTTTCAGTCCTAAGAGGAAAGCCAAGCCTTAGGACCAATAGTCCGCTTCCGACCCATAGCGGACGTCACCGGGGCAAGGACAGAAGAGCGACAGGGGCGCAGATGAGCAGGATTGCAAGCAAAGAGAATCTATTGGTCATGCTGGATGTATTGATGCAGCCGAAAAAGCATGGGCTCAATCAACAAGCTGCCGATCGGGCCCTGATAGATTTTTGCGCCAGTTGTCCCGACCCAGTTCTGGCGCGGTGGTTGGTTGCCGAATGTCTCGATCCCATGACGGACGAAGAACTGGTGAGCCGTGCACTAGCGATGCCGATTCGCCCATTGGCGGACGTTCCCACGACGATTGTTCCAGCCGAACACCCAGTTAGAACGGTGCGTGGCTCGGCACAATCGCTCCATTGAAGGAGCAAGGGGCGGTGCCGAAACTGGGGTCCGAAACTGGGGTCAGAGTGCACTTTTTTCAGGGTCGCTACGAAACGATCCACTACTTTATCGATCACTACGGAAATCAGCCGAGATTCCAGAAGCCCGTTGCCCAAATGCAGGCGTACCTTGCCAAACATCCCGAACCGAGGGGTGTGTAAAGCGGTATCGAGCCAAGGGTAAGAGTGCTTCGCGCTCGCTCGACTTCAGGTCAGGCTGAATCCAATCGCCAGGGTTGCTGCATCTAAGTCACTGAGACCGCCATGTCGGCGGGTGACCTGGAGAGCAATCGCCCATGATCAATCGCACCGTTTTCGCCAGGATCGCGATCCGTGCGCTCCGCATTCTTCCCCTCCCGGCTGCGCTGTTTTGCGTCGCGACCCAGGTCGCCGCGGCGGGCCCCGCGCCAACTCAGTTACCTGATACGCCGGTTGGCCAGCTTGCCGGCGAGCTGATCCGCCACGTCAATGGCGAGAATCCCGCGCAGATCGGGCCGTGGGCGACGACAATCCTGTCTGCATCCATCGGGCAGGAAGACAAGGCGGCTTTTGTCACGGACCTCGCTTCAGCCGCGCGCGAAAGTGGTGGCCTGGACGTGTTCGATGTGCGCACCGATCCACGCCAGCCCGGGTTGCTTGAAGTGGCCGTCAAGGCGCGTCGTACCGGTAAGGCCGCATTGTTCTGGTTGGCTGCTGATTCGGCCCAGCCGGACCGACTCGCGCAGGCGATGCTGACCCCGATGGATAACTCGCTTTATGCGGACTGGCCCAAAGGACCGGTGTCACACGCGGAGCTGGGCAAGCACATACGCACCCTGTTGGACCGACTGGTCAGCGTGTCCGACTTCTCCGGTTGTGTGAGTGTTTTCGATGGCGGCGAAACCGTGTTCGACGAGTGCCGTGGTCTTGCCGAGCGCAGCTTCAAGGTGCCGGCTGATCACCGGACGAGGTTCCGTATCGCCTCGGTCGGAAAGATGTTCACCGCGGTAGCCATCGGGCAATTGGTTGAGGCTGGCAAGCTGTCTTGGGATGACACGCTGGCGACGCTGGTTCCGGAATATCCCGACCAGGCGACGGCGAAGAAAATCACCGTGTGGGAGCTCCTGCACCATACCGCTGGTCTGGGCGACTTCATGGTGCCGGAATACTTCGAGCACTCCCAACGCTACGTCAACCCGGTGGACTATCTGGCGCTGATCGCCCGCCAGCACATGGCCGGCGAGCCGGGTATGGGCCTGAGTTACAGCAACGCCGGTTACGTTCTGCTCGGCCGCATCATCGAGAACGTCTCCGGCGAGAACTACTTCGACTACATACAGCACCATATTTTTGATCCGGCGCAGATGACATCCAGCGGCTTCGAGAGCGTGGACGAAATCGTGCCCGGACTTGCGGTCGGCTACTTCCACGATGATGGGGTGTTCTCAAGAAAGTGGAAGGCAAACTGGATGCAGGGCATCTATAAGGGCAGTCCTGCCGGCGGCGGCTACTCCACCAATACCGACCTATTGCGGTTCGCCAAGGCCTTGCATGGGGGCGAACTGATCAAACCCGCCACGCTGGCGAAGATGTTCGACGGCGGAGTGCCGGCTGGCCCCGGTGTCATGGGTGCAGGCATCGACGAACGGCTTTCGCACGGCCGCCACATTCGTGGCCACCAGGGCGGTATCGAAGGCACTACGGCAAATCTGGTCATGATCTGGGAAACCGGTGCGGCCGTGGCTCTGACCAGCAACGAAGGGCCGTCGCAACACTGGTTGCTGGCTGAGCAGATTGCAGACCTGCTCGCCGCGGAAGGCGCCAAGAATTGAGTTGCTGAAACGGAAAGCGCGTCGCCCTTTCATCTGTTACTAAAGCCTTCTGGCTCGATATACCCTCTGGAGCAAGACCATGGATTACTTTTTGATTCCCCTCGTAGTGATGTCGGCCCCGGTGCTTATCATCCTGATCGTGCTGCGCTACAGCTACCAACGTACACAGGCTCGTTACGACACGCTGTTACAACTGGCCGACAAGGGCGTAGACCTGACGCCTGAGTTATTGCGGGAGCCGGGCGTGGCGTATAGCGAACGACGCAGGGCGTTGGTTCTCATGGGTGGAGGCCTGGGACTGATAGCCATGTTTTTGACGTTACCTGGCCAACTGGACAATGGCCTGGGGATCAGTCGTCTATGGGGCATCGGTTTGTTGCCGTTGATGACGGGCTTGGGCTATCTCGCCAGTTGGTGGCTGAACCGGCGAGGAGATACGCGTGGCTGATAGCGCCGCTGAGGCGCGTATCGATCAGGCCCTGGTAACACGCGCACAACGGGATGGCGACCGTCGCGCATTCGAACAATTGGTGCGCCGACATCAAGGCATGGTGCGTGCGCAGCTGCGTCGGCTGCTACACGGTGATGACGCAGCGGCAGACGACATGGCGCAGGAAACCTTTATGTTGGCGTGGCGAAACCTGGACAAATTTCGCGGCGAGGCACGTTTTTCCAGTTGGCTGTATCGCATCGCCTATACCTGTTTCTTGCAGGCGCACCGAAGCACGGTGCGGCACCACGGCGTCGACGATGAGGTGTTGCAACAGGTGGAGGGCCCGAGGCACGCAATGGATCTGCAGCTCGACCTGAAACGTGCGATGCAGCAGTTGTCCGTCCCCGAACAGACAGTGCTGCTGCATTGCGCTCAGATGGGCCTCAGTCACGAGGAGGCCGCCTACGTGCTGGCGATGCCGCTTGGTACCGTGAAGACTCATGCCATGCGCGGCAAAGCAAAGTTGA
>NZ_JAELTQ010000297.1 GCF_016428905.1 Dyella sp. ASV24
CGCGCACCGATGCCCTATTCCCGATTTCCCATTCCCTTTTCATCACTGCCAGTTGCCGACGTCGGCGTTGTAACCGTCGCCGCCAGGCTTGCCGTCCTGGCCGTAGAAGATCAGGTCGAAGCTGCCGTGATCACCGGGATATTTGTAGCCAAACTCATGGCCCCAGGGATCGTGCAGCTCGGACTCTTTCGCGTACGGGCCCTGCCAGTTGCGCGCATTCGCCGGCTTCACCATCAAGTCCTGCAGCTGCTGCGGCGGGGTGCCGTTGTCCAGCGCGTAGTTCTCGATCTTCTGGCTCAGCGTGGTCAGCTGCGCCTTGCCCGCGCCGTACTTGCCCTTGTCGACGTTCTTGCCCACCTGGGTCACCACCACCGCGCCGATGATGCCGATCAACACGATCACCGCCAGCATTTCCAGCAGGGTGAAGCCGCGTGCCGCGTGGT
>NZ_JAELTQ010000298.1 GCF_016428905.1 Dyella sp. ASV24
TGGCCTGTCCTGTCTCGTGGGCTCGGAGATGTGTATAAGAGACAGATTTGAATCATCACAAAAGAGATGCACATCCCATCTTACCCTGTCGTGTTATGTTTTACTGCCATCGCCTATTGCAGTCGCTTCTCCTACTTCTCTTTTAACGAAGCACGATTATTGCTGGCACGTATTAGAATTGAGTTCTGCTGTCGTCATTCTGTTCACATTGCTCGTCTTTAGCTGATGGCTATGCCTACTCTCCCCACGTCACTACGAGTTGGAGCAACCATCTTGGCTGCGCCGTGTTCTCGTATCGAATCCATTCTCATGCAGATATCGAATCATAGACTGGCGTGTTACTGTTTTCTTTTCTCATGCAAGTCGTTTAATTACTACTTTGTTCTTACGTCAATTTTCGTACCCCATACCTGTCTCTTATACACATCTGACGCTGCCGAC
>NZ_JAELTQ010000299.1 GCF_016428905.1 Dyella sp. ASV24
GTGAATAATTAATGATACAAATGATACAAATGAATCTACTGTAAACCTTTTAATAGTGCTATATTTCTGAAGAGAGCCTTGTCCTCCAAGGTCCGTGACCGTGATTCCTGATATTAAAACGTCTTTTTGGGTCCGACAAAGGCCTGCCTTTGCTTATACATCTCCGCATACTGTATTCTCTCAAATGTACCCATCCCATATGCCGCCAACCCGACTGCTAGCCATATCGATGTAATAATCAAGCCAATGGGTAAAATCATCAGCTGCACTCCAGGAAGCACAAACGCCACTGTTCCATTGCGCAACGCGGCGACCTGGTCGTCTACTGCGGCCTGCGCGGCAGAAAAGTCAGACTGCACAAACTGCCGCGAAAAGACGCCGTTTAGAAACGATGCTTCGTTTAGCGTGACGTTTGTGCTGACGAGGCCCCCAGTAACATTC
>NZ_JAELTQ010000300.1 GCF_016428905.1 Dyella sp. ASV24
CCTTTGCGCTGCCATGGAGGGGGCATCCGACATCATGAAGCCGGCATCGCTTGAGGCAGCCATGATGACTGGTGGCTTGCGAGGTTTTTCGATGACGGATGAATAGCTGCCGGTTGACGTATCGACAAAATACAAGCAAGAGGCTATAAGTGTATGGTCTGGGTATTGAAAATTCCTTGGAGCGGAGTTTGAACGAGGTTATGCACCCGCGTAAAGTGGTTGGTTTCAAGGTGGTGCGGGTGTGCGGGTCAACGCGTATAAGACGCGTTCGAGGGGCAGTTCAGGACGCGACGGCTAATTGATTGCATGAGGGAGGAGGGTCGCGGAAAGGGCTACGAAAAGTGGGGGGTTTGTTGATAGCCGCAAGGGCATTTGGAACCCCAGATACACTTAGGCAGGGATGACCGACTCGTTGCAGGAGAATTTGAGGGCTTGAATAT
>NZ_JAELTQ010000301.1 GCF_016428905.1 Dyella sp. ASV24
GAGGAGGTCGTTCATGTTGGCGGGCATTTTAGAGGGGACAGAGAGTTGTAGCGGGCGGTTGGAAGAAATGGCGAGCGCCGAGTTGAGCTTGGGGAGGTAGTAGGAGGCGTAGATGCTGTGGAGGGAGGCCTCGGTCTCGGGATGGTGTGCTGATAGGGTTGGTTCCGGGAGGAGAGGTGCGGGAATCGGTGTGTTGAGGAGATCGGTTGCGCCAGGGAGGTTGAGGATGGTGGTGAGGTTGAAGCTTGCCCAGGGGCGGATGTTGCGTATGTCCCACCAGTAGTGCTTGATGTTGGGGCCGCGGAGAGGCATGGCGATTGTGCGGACGAGGGAGGCCGCTGGGCTGGGGGAAGTAAGGTAGGCCATGAGAGTTGTTGACGGGGTCGGGTCTGGGGTGGATGCCATGCTGAGTGGCGATGTTTCACGGGGTGCATAGGAT
>NZ_JAELTQ010000302.1 GCF_016428905.1 Dyella sp. ASV24
CTCCAGGCCATGACAAGTGCCGGCCAGTTACGCCGAGCTGCACAGATGACAGAGGTGGTCGCATTGGTAAATCTGAATGGATGCCTCGTTTATCGCGTCTTGTCAGGGTGAGATTTAAAGTGCGTCCTGGCATCAGCGCCAAGGTCATCTTCACGGCCGCACTTTCTCAATCAAGCAGTTGCGAAGACTTTATGCGGGCCTATTTGGGTAACATCGTGCCACAACCTGGCCGTGGCCTTCCTAATAGCTCTACGGACGTACAAAGTACCACAATAGGCCGTTGTAGTTTCGCGCACCCTGCAGGGAAGAGGATCCTAGTTCATGCAGCGCTCAAGTCCCGAGAACGGCCTTTTGGGGCACGCTTAGGCAAGTTTGGGCTATTGGTCTTGACGCGTATTGGAGAAATAGACGGTATAATCCCATAACAGTATTGCATGT
>NZ_JAELTQ010000303.1 GCF_016428905.1 Dyella sp. ASV24
TTCGCGAGTCCCAGGTTTCGCGAGCCATGACTCGCCGCTACTTCCAGGACCTGGACCAGTATGCCGAATCCGACATTGTCATTATCGGCGCCGGCTCGTGCGGTCTCTCTGCCGCGTACATACTGGGCAAGAAGCGCCCTGACCTCAAGATTGCCATCATCGAGGCCTCTGTTTCTCCTGGTGGCGGCGCTTGGCTGGGCGGTCAGCTCTTCTCTGCCATGGTGATGCGCAAGCCGGCCGATGCCTTCCTTCGCGAGATTGGCGTTCCGTACGAAGACGAGGGCAACTATGTTGTCGTCAAGCACGCCGCGCTCTTTACCTCGACCATCATGTCCAAGGTGCTTGCGCTTCCTAACATTAAGATGTTCAACGCCACCTGCGTCGAGGATCTCATCACTCGTCCTGATGATGCGGGCGTGCGCATCTCTGGTG
>NZ_JAELTQ010000304.1 GCF_016428905.1 Dyella sp. ASV24
ACTCACACGAACCTGTCTCAAATACTTCTTGGACCCTACAAGGCCACCAGCAGTCCTATACGGCGCCATCAACGGCCTGCTGGAAGCTGGCGGACCGGAAGCAATTCGAGTACTTGTGCTGCGAAATCTCAAGAGCTTTGATGCACAAATCTTGCAACCACTCAAAGAAAAGGCCGACGGCTCAATGGAGTACGAAATGCTTGTCCAAGGGCTAGTGCAGGCCGTCGCGTCACTTGCCAGCCACGCTCCGTCTGTTACCGGCGATGCAGCAAACGGCGCAGGCGCAGCCTCAACAGCAAACGTGACGGAACTAAAAGAGTTTATTGGCAGCATTGTTGGAGACAAAGTTGCACGCTCCCACAATCATAGGTTGGTAAAGACAATTCTGGACGCTCAATTGCTGGAGTAAAGTGAAGCCAAGGTATATTT
>NZ_JAELTQ010000305.1 GCF_016428905.1 Dyella sp. ASV24
CTCGTTGATTGACGCTGATTTGCGTGAGTTTGTTGAGGTATCAGTCGTTTCGGGAACAGAAGACTGACGTCTTCTTCGGCCGGGTTTTACAGCATCCTGAGCATCCTCCGCATCTTTGCCGGTCCGTACGCCTTCTGGAGTATCCTCTCGTGAAAGCTCAGACACTCTGCTATAAGAAGGGGGCTGCATCCAATTCTCTCCAACAGACTCGCGCTTCAAATTCAGCAAATCTAGCGGTTCGGATTGACTCCAACGACGGCTCTTCCCTTCCCCAGCAACCGCATCATACAGCTCCTTTGTGGGCCGGCGCATTTTGGCTCTGAGGTTAGGCTCCGCATAGCTGATTGCAGTCCTACTTCGTCTGCTTGCCCGTGAAGTCTCGCCTTGAGAGCTGATATCGGATGGCGGTGGCGTATCCCGTGGACTGT
>NZ_JAELTQ010000306.1 GCF_016428905.1 Dyella sp. ASV24
CTGTAACCGCTTACGATGTTTTGTTGAAGCCTGGAAACAATACAATTGCCTGCGATGGCTTTTTCAATTTAAGCGGCATCGCCACAAACCTGGGCAACTTCCTTCAGACCCAGGCTGGGCCGCTAGGCGACGGCAACATCAGAATAGGATTAAAGGGAACAATCGCTACGCTCGGAGGAGAGCGGCTGACTTATGTTGAAGAAATACTCACAGACAGAATCTTTAATGTCAGCGTCCCATTATTGACCGTTGCCACTTCGCTTTTGGATGGACTGTTTGGCGCAGTCACTCCAGGAGTTGGTGGTGGCGACGCTTCGACGTCCTCGGTGCTGGATGCAGTGGGCAGTGCGCTTGGAAACGAGACACTCATGGATCGGATCAAAGGGTACTGGGATCTCTAGATCATCATTGAGATCACATTTGTCGTA
>NZ_JAELTQ010000030.1 GCF_016428905.1 Dyella sp. ASV24
CCCCCCCCCCCCCCCCCCCCCCCCCCCCCCCCCCCCCCCCCCCCCCCCCCCCTTTTAGATGTGTATAAGAGACAGGTCATGGCGACGGCGATACTTGGTCAGCGTCGACTTGGCCCATAGTTGGCGAATTTCGCAAGCACGTCGGCGACTTCCTGATCCGTCAGCAGCACTGGCGTGCCGATCTGCAGGGACAGCGCGTACTGACGGGCCAGATTCTCGACCTCCACGGCCCGCCACATGGCCTGGGTGAGCGTGGTGCCCAGCGCGATCATGCCGTGGTTGGCCATCAGGCAGGCCAGCCGGCCTTCCAGCGCGGCCAGCACTGCATCGGACAGCGCCTGGGTGCCGTAGGTGTAGTAGTCCGCGCAGCGGATGGAGTCGCCGCCGCCTACGGCGATCATGTAATGGGCCGGGGGAATGGCTCTCCGGCACATGGCCAGCGCCGTGGCGTAGGGCGGATGGACGTGGACCACCGCGCCAGCGTCAGGGCGCGCGAGGTAGATGTCCCGATGGAAGCGCCACTCGCTGGAAGGACGCTGGCTAGCCGGCCAATGACCATCCCGGTCCACGAAAACGATGCCCTCGGGGGTGATGTCCTCGTAGGGCGTGCCACTGGGCGTGATCAGGAAACCCTCGCCACAGCGGGCACTTAGGTTGCCAGAGGTGCCCTGGCTGAGGCCCGAGGTGGCCAGTTTGGCGCCTTGGAGGACAAGGTCCTGGCGTAGCGTCAGCTCATCGCTCACGGGCGGATCCCTATGCGGTGCAGGCGGGCATGGTGGTCGGTCCCGGGCTGGGTGTCGATAGCGCCAGAAAGGCGACTTTCGGCACCCCTGGCTCTTGAAAGGCCTCGGCCGCTCCCCCATTGGAAGTTTCAGCCATCGGACGGACGCCTCTTGCGGGGGGCTTTTGCGTCGTTATTATTGGCACTCACCTCCTGGGAGTGCTAACAGCGCCGGCACAGGCGCCGCTCCGGGGTACCGAATCCTGTTCAACCATCCAACCGAAGCTGGAGCCCACACCATGAGCAAACTGCGTCCGCTGCACGATCGCGTCATCGTCAAGCGCCTCGAAGAAGAGCGCGTCTCCGCTGGCGGCATCGTCATCCCCGACAGCGCCACCGAAAAGCCGACCCGCGGCAAGGTCATCGCTGCCGGTACCGGCCGCATCCTGGAAGACGGCAAGGTCCGCCCGATGTCCGTCAACGAAGGCGACACCGTGCTGTTCGGCAAGTACGCCGGACAGGAAATCAAGATCGACGGCGAAGAGCTGGTCTTCCTGAAGGAAGACGACATCGTGGCTGTCATCGAAGGCTGAGAGCAGGGAGTTGGGAATAGGGAATAGAGAATCGAAGCAGTCGCGATTCGTTGCGCCTCGATTCCACCCTGTGCCCATGCCTGCTTTGCCCATTCCCTTTTCTCTATTCTCTATTCTCGAGGTTTCAAAAAATGGCAGCTAAAGAAGTCCGCTTCGGCGAAGACGTCCGCGCCCGCATGCTCAAGGGTGTGAACACCCTGGCTAACGCCGTGAAGGTCACCCTGGGTCCGAAGGGCCGCAACGTCGTGATCGAGAAGAGCTTCGGCGCCCCGACCGTCACCAAGGACGGCGTCTCCGTCGCCAAGGAAATCGAACTGGCCGACAAGTACGAGAACATCGGCGCGCAGATCGTCAAGGAAGCCGCTTCCAAGACCTCCGACGTCGCTGGCGACGGCACCACCACCGCCACCGTGCTGGCCCAGGCGTTCATCCAGGAAGGCCTCAAGGCTGTTGCCGCCGGCATGAACCCGATGGACCTGAAGCGTGGTATCGACCAGGCCGTCGTTGCCGCCGTGGCCGAGCTGAAGAAGCTCTCCAACCCGACCGCTGACGACAAGGCCATTGCCCAGGTCGGCACCATCTCCGCCAACTCCGACGCCGCCATCGGCGAAATCATCGCCACCGCGATGAAGAAGGTCGGCAAGGAAGGCGTGATCACGGTTGAGGAAGGTTCGGGCCTCGAGAACGAACTCGACGTCGTCGAAGGCATGCAGTTCGACCGCGGCTACCTGTCCCCGTACTTCATCAACAACCAGCAGTCGCAGCAGGTTGAACTGGACGATCCGTTCATCCTGATCCACGACAAGAAGATCTCCAACGTCCGCGAACTGCTGCCGGTGCTCGAAGCCGTTGCCAAGGCCGGCAAGCCGCTGCTGATCGTCGCTGAGGAAGTGGAAGGCGAAGCGCTGGCCACCCTCGTGGTCAACACCATCCGCGGCATCGTCAAGGTCGCCGCCGTGAAGGCGCCGGGCTTCGGTGACCGTCGCAAGGCCATCCTGGAAGACATCGCCATCCTCACCAATGGCGTCGTGATCTCCGAGGAAGTGGGTCTGGCCCTCGACAAGGCCACCATCACCGACCTGGGCCGCGCCAAGCGCGTGGTGATCACCAAGGAAAACACCACCATCATCGACGGCGCTGGCGAAGCTGAGCGCATCCAGTCGCGCATCGGCCAGATCAAGGCGCAGATCGAAGAGACCTCTTCGGACTACGACCGCGA
Organism: Dyella sp. ASV24; assembly: GCF_016428905.1. Lineage (GTDB taxonomy): Bacteria > Pseudomonadota > Gammaproteobacteria > Xanthomonadales > Rhodanobacteraceae > Dyella. The sequence goes on from NZ_JAELTQ010000030.1 coordinate 2,534, forward strand.
GAAGCTGCAGGAGCGCGTGGCCAAGCTGGCTGGCGGCGTGGCCGTCATCAAGGTCGGCGCTGCCACCGAAGTCGAGATGAAGGAAAAGAAGGCCCGCGTCGAAGACGCCCTGCACGCTACCCGCGCCGCAGTGGAAGAAGGCGTGGTGCCGGGCGGCGGCGTCGCCCTGATCCGTTCGCTCAAGGCTGTCGAAGGCCTGAAGGGTGCCAACGCTGACCAGGACCTGGGCATCGCCATCACCCGTCGCGCCCTGGAAGCCCCGCTGCGCGCCATCGTCGCCAACGCCGGTGACGAGCCGTCCGTGGTGCTGAATGCCGTGAAGGAAGGCAAGGGCAACTTTGGCTATAACGCCGCCACTGGCGAGTTCGGCGACATGATTGCCTTCGGCATCCTGGACCCGACCAAGGTGACCCGTTCGGCCCTGCAGTTCGCCGCCTCGGTGGCTGGCTCGATCATCACGACCGAAGCGGCCGTGACCGAAGTGCCGAAGAAGGACGAAGGCCATTCGCACGGTGCGCCGGGCGGCATGGGCGGCATGGGTGGCATGGACTTCTAAGTCCACGCCTTTCAGGCATCGCACTACGAGAAAACCCCGCCTTGTGCGGGGTTTTCTTTTTCTGTGCCAGGAAAAACGAAAAAACTTGTTCGACCCATTTCCGTTTTTCCACGCCCGCACGTCTTAGCTACTGTCACAGTCATCAGCGGGTTGGCGAGCCTTGAACGAACGGAATCTTCAGCCAGGGGAGGAACCCCTGGACGCCGATCTGGTGTTCGCCGCTAGCGGCTGCGCCTACGCGGCGCAACGCTCCCTGGAGCGCGAATTGCAGTGGGCGGGGATAACCAGCCCGCCGGTGACTGGACGCAGGGAGCTCCCGGCCAAGGATGGCCAACCCGGCTTGTCGCTGTGGTGGCGGTCGTTGTGTGGACGCACCGACTGGTCCGACGATCCGGGGCGTCTGGCCGTGATGGCTGGCAAGTATCTGGTGCGTGCGCTAGGTACGCCGGTGCGCCATCACCAGTATCTATCGTTTCTGGCCTCGCACCCCTCGCTGCGTGCGTGTGTGGAGGCCGACCCGCGTCTCTTGGAGCGCTACCAGCACCGCTTCGTGAATCGGCGCTGGCACCGCGCGGATCGCCTGCATGCGGTGCAGACGCACTACCGCCTCTTGCTGGAGCGTTGGTCGACGGATCTCTTTGACGGAGTTTACGTGCAGGGCCGCGCGACGCTGGGTTACTTCACCTTGAAGGACGGCAGCGACGTCGCGCTTCACTTGCGCCCTCCGGCGCATATGAACTGCGAAGGCGAGCTCACCCTGGAACTCACCGACGCTTTCGATCGCACGCTGTACCGCCTGGTGATGACGCTCATCGACGACGATACGCTGGCTATTGGCTGCATCCAGGGGCCCTCGGGTGAGGATGCGCGCGAGGTAGTGCGCGAACTCACCAAGAACATGCACGGCATGCGTCCCAAGCAGCTGATGCTGGTGCTGGCCTATGCGTTTGCGGGTCAGTGCGGTTTGCGGCGTATCCTTGCCGTGGGGAACGCGGCGCATCCGTTGCAGGGGCGTGCGCGGCTCTTCTCCGACTACGATGCGTACTGGCTGGAGCAGGGTGGTGTCGCCATCGCCGATGGTTGGTTCCTGATGCCGGCCACCTTGCATCACAGGACGGAAGCGGAACTGGAAAGCAAGCGCCGCGCCTTGTTCAGGCGTCGCGCGGAACTACGCTGGGAAGCAGTGAGACTGTTGAATGACGCATTGCGCCCCGTCACGTGGTGGCGCGATGCGACGGAAGCGTCGGCAGCCATGGAATCCCTGCCGCCGCTACCCGACGTGACCAGGGCAGCCTAAGTGGATAGACCCGTAGCCACGCCCACTCATCCGGGCGTGAATCTCGATCCGGCGTTTGCCTTGCGCATCGCCGACTTGTTCCGCGAGCACAACCGAGCGCTCGTGGCGTTCCTGCAGTGCCGCCTGAATTCGTTGTCCGATGCTCAGGAGGTTGCGCAGGAGGCCTATGTGCGCCTGGTAACCATGGATCGCCCTGAGCAGGTGGAGTCGTTGCGCGCCTATCTGTTTCGTGTTGCCTCCAACCTGGCGGTGGATCGGATGCGCGCGCGCCAAGTGCGTACCGACCATCCGCTGGAGATTCCCGAGGAAGACCTGCACCTCGCACCTATTCCCGAGCGCCACGTACAGGCCACGGGGCAATTGCAGGAGCTCTACAAGGCGCTGCGTGAACTACCAGCCAAGACGGCACGTGCTTTTGTCATGCATGTCATCGATGGCTGCGAGATCAGCGTTATTGCGCGGGCCATGAAGATTAGCGAGCGCATGGTGCGCTATCACGTCGCCAATGCCCTGGCTCATTGCCGGGCACGGGTAGACGAACCGGAGATGCCATGATGGCTAACACTTTGAACGAACAAAACTTGCGCGTCGCCGCCGATTGGTGGATGCGACTACGCGACCCCGCTGCGACGGAACGGACCACCGCGCAATGGCTGGCCTGGACCGATGAAGATCCCGCACACCTCACCGCGTTCGAGCGCGTGACCGAGCTAGCTGTACGCCTGCAGATGCTGGGCGAGGTCTCGCGTGAGCGGTTGATGGCGGAGTTCGCTACACCGCGGGCGGCGCCGCAACGCTGGTGGATCCCGGCTGCTGCTGCCGCCGCCGTAGTACTGGCCGTGGGCGGTTACGTGGGCTGGCATGCTACGTCCGGTAGCGTTACCACTCAGGCGTATGCCAGCGCCATCGCTACGCAGCGCAGCGTGGTGCTGGAGGACGGCACGCGCATCACCCTTGGTGGCGCCACGCATCTCGCGACGCGCTTCAGTCACGATCGACGCGAAGTCGATATCTCCTCCGGTGAAGCGTATTTCGAAGTGGTGCACGATGCGGGGCGCCCGTTCGTGGTGCATGCGGGCGACGTGACTATCGAGGACATCGGTACGGCCTTCAACGTCCGCCGCACCGGCAACTACGTCACCCTCGCCATGGCGGAAGGCCGCGTACGCGTAGCCGATGCCTCCGGCGGTTCGCACAACAGCCTGGAGGCCGTGGCAGGCCAGTCGGTGACCTATGATCCGAGGCGTGCGGCCATGAACGTCACCACCAGCGATCCGGCCAATGCGGCGGCTTGGCGCAATCAACGCCTGGAGTTCGACAACGAGCCGCTGTCGGTGGTGGTGGCCAACATCAATCGTTATCGCGCGCAGCCCCTGCGCATTGCGGATACCGACCTGGACTCGCTGACGTTTACGGGTACCGTCAGGGCTGACGCCATCGACGACTGGCTGCATGCCTTGCCGCAGGTGTTGCCGCTGCAGGTGGGCAACGTCAGTGGTGAAACCGTGCTTTCCGATACGCGCAGCAAGGCGGCATCGCATTGATCGACGCCGACTGAGCTGACAGCTCCTCGAAAGATAGCGTTCATTCGGTTGCCATAAACACACAACGTCCCTGACGCGTGTCACACTCGCGACTTTCGCTCGGCGAGAAACGGGGGCTATGAGGAAAGGTGCGGCGCTGCTGCTGTCCGGCAGCCTGTTGACGTGGGTCTGCTCGGCTGTGCCGGGCAGCTGCCTCGCGGGTCCGCGCGCCGCCCAGGAGCCTCCGCCGTCGGCGCACCGTATCGATTTCGCGATTCCCGTGCAGCCGCTCGCCACGGCATTGATCGCCTTCGGCAAGCAAGCCAACGTGCAGGTGTTGACGGCGGGCAGCACCGTCGCACGCTTCCGTTCGCAGGGCGCCACGGGCAGCCTCACCGCGGAGGCTGCGCTTGCCCGTCTATTGGACGGCACCGGCCTTTCCTACGAGTTCACCGGCCAGGGCACGGTGGTGGTGACCGCGCCCGCCGTGCCGGGAAAGAAAGCGTCGTCGCGAGACCCACAGGACGAGGTCAAGGAACTGACGGCGGTCGAAGCCGACGCCTTGGTTGGGCGCGATGTGGGCTTCAAGGCGTCGCTGACCAGTGCCGGCTCACGCAACGATGCTGAGCTGATCGACGTGCCGCAGGCGGTGAGCGTGGTGACGCGCGACGTGATGGAGTCGCAACAGGCTCTCACCGTCGAGGATGTCGTGCGCAACGTGGCCGGCGTGTCCTACGTCCAAGATTCGAGCGGCCTGCCACTGTTCCAGATCCGCGGCTTCAATAGCGGCAATGGCCTGATCGACGGCATGCCCAACAGTAGCGCGGGCTCCGGCGATTTCCCTCCGCTGGTGGGCCTGGAGCGCGTGGAAGTCATCAAGGGACCACAGTCGATTCTGGGCGATTCCAACGGCAACAGTTTCGGTGGCTTGCTCAACGTCACTACCAAGCAACCGCAGAGCGAACCCTTGCATGAGATCAGCTACACGTTGGGTGAGTGGGGGCAGACGCAAGCGGCGCTGGACCTAGCCGGTCCGCTGGGGCACAGCTCGGGACTCACGTACCGACTGGTGATGTCGGGCGATTACGCCGACCGCTCGCCGCAGGGCTACCGTAACCGCCGCAGCGGTTATCTCGCACCGTCCATCGGGTGGACTACCTCAAGTACGCAGCTGGTGGTGGGCGTGCAGCGCATCCTCAACCGCCTGCCTATGCCTGATCACACCATCGTGTTGGGTAACACGGTGGGCAGCGCCACGCCGTTTGGCCTGCTGACTGGCAATGCGTACGACTATGCCAACTACCAGACCAACCGCCTGTATTACCTGCTCGATCAGCAACTGCCCGATGCGTGGACCTGGCGCAGTCGCGGGCAATACGTGCACCAACAGAACGACTCGCAAAGCTGGACGATGTCGAACCCCACGCCGTCCGGCGATGTGTTTCCCTATGCCGAGGCCTATCGGTATAGCGACAGCTATTTTTCGCTGTTGAACGACTTGATCCGTGTGTTCGGCACGGGGCCGGTGACGCACACCGTCACCGTCGGCGCGGACTACTCGCGTTCGCGGGTGGGACACACCGACGATTTTGTGCATTTCTACGACGGTGACGTCTACAACCTGTTCACCGACCCGCCGTTGCCGCGCGTATCCGACGTCGTACAAGCGGCAGACAATGTGCCCATCGCCGGCACGCCCTGGTCGGTAAACAGCGGTCTGTTCCTGCAGGATCAGCTGTCGCTCGGCGAGCACTGGGATATGTTGCTCGCGGCGCGTCGTTCGTACTACGAGGTATCGACTACCGATTTGCAGGGCAATCCGTGGACGCCGCGGCGCACGAAATGGGTGCCCAATGCGGGCATTGTCTACAAGCTCACCCCTGACGTTGCCTTCTATGCAGGCACGAGCAATGGCTTCCAGCCCTTGTCCTACCTCGGCGAAAACGGGCGGCCACTGGTGCCCGCGCTGTCGCGCCAGTTGGAAGTGGGTACCAAGCTCAACCTGTTCCATCAGCAGGCGTGGCTGTCGGTATCGCTCTACCGCATCATGCTCGACCACAGTTACCTGTTCCTCGAAACCTACCCCAACGTCGCGAGTTTCGGACCAGGGCAGACCAATCGTGGTCTGGAGGTCGAGTTCGCCGGACGGCTTGCGCCGGGCCTGGACATCACCAGCAGCTATACCAACGCGCAGATCAGCAACCATGACGGTAGCGCGCCTACCGGTGCGCCGCGCCAGCGCTTCAACCTATGGGCAAGCTACTGGTTCCAGAGCGAGGCGCTGAAAGGCTGGGGTATCGCTGGCGGCGTACAGGCGCGAACTCATTCGCTGGCCCAAAGTCTGGACTACTCCACCTACTACCCCTCGCCGGGACAGGCCGAGGTGGACGCCAACGTGTCGTACCGCACCGATCACTGGCGCATGTCGCTGGGCGTGAAGAATCTTTTTGGGCGCACGCTGTACGCAGCCGACTTCAACGAAACCTTCCTGCCACTGCGTACGCGGCGCAGCGTGATGCTCTCCGGCTCCTACGACTTCTGATACCTGAAAACGAAAACCCCGGGAGTCGCCTCCCGGGGTCTGGGTTCACTCGTGCGGAACGATTTACTGCTTCGGCGTGGTCGGCGTACCGCCTTCGGCCTTGGTGGCATCCGTCTTGGTCGCGTCGGTGGCGGCTGCCTTGGCCTTGTGGCTGCTGTGCTTGGCCTTGTGACCGGCATCCGTGGCCTTCGTGGCTGCGGCGTCGGTGGTCGACTTGGCCGTGTCCTTCGCTGCCGCACCCGCGGTGGTCGCGCTGGCTTCGGTCTTGGCAACCGGAGCGGCGTCCTGCGCGAACGCCGGAACAGTCAGGACGGAAGCGGCGGTGACGAGGAGAGCGGCAAGCATGGTCTTACGCATGAGGTAAACCTCCAGTGTGGGGATGCCAGCGAAGACGTTGCTTCGTGGCTGGGATCCAAGCTAGACGTTCATCGCTCTACCGAACCTGAACGAAACTGGCTCCCTTAAGCGCGCAGACAGATCGATGAATCCACGTTATGAAGCGCGTGGAGAACCCCGTTTCGACCGCTTGAAAAACCTGCGAAACCGCCGCCGTGCTCATTTCGTTTGGACGTCCATTCCAGCGCCATCGTTAGGATGTCGTTATTGGTTGGCGCCGGTCGGCTCGTTCTCGCCCGCGGGGAAAAGGCGGGCATCTTCCAGCAGGACGGCAGTCTGCAGCGCAGCCTTGGGCAGCATGGGGTCGAGCTTGCCCTTCATGCGGAGCAGGGCGACGTTGGCCATGTCGTCGTCTTCCTGTTGCTCGGAATGGTCTTCTGCTTCCAGCGGCGCGCCGGGGGCGCGGGTGAGTGCGGCGAGCTGCGGCGCGATCACCTGGGTCAGCGCGAAGTACGCGTCGTCGTGTACGCCGGCTTGTTCCAGGAGACGGCCTGGCAACATCCACGAAGCCAGCGACTCGCGCTTTGCCTGCATCGGATTACGAGGGTCGACCAGCAACCAGGTGCCGGCTTGGCTAAGCATGTCCTTGCCATCGACAAAGCCGGTGGTGCGATAGGTATCCGTCAGTGCCGGCAAGTGGTCGCCGTAGAACAGCAGCAGGGTGGGGCGCTCGCGATGCGATAGCAGTTCCGCCAGCCGGCCGAGTTCCTGATCGGCGTGCTGCATGTGATAGAGGTAGTTCTGCAGTTCCAGCTTGTTCTTGCCGGTGATGCCTTCGGGCACCGGGATGGCGTCGCGCTCGGCGGCGTTGGCAGGTGGCACGTCGTAGGGGCCGTGCGCCTCGATGCTGATGGCGAACAGGAACTGCGGTGGGCCAGCGTTCTTCAGCTGGGCCATGATCTCGTCGGTCATCGCGCTGTCGGCCATGTACTGACCGTCCGAGGTGGCGTTGGCCGGGAAGGACGAGCGCGAGACGAATCGATCGAAGCCGATGGCCTGGAATGCGGTGGTGCGGTTCCAGAAGCCGGGGTCATTGCCGTGCAGCGCAATGGTCTCGTAGCCGTGCGAACGCAGTACGCGCACCATGCTGGGGACCACTTTGTGATTCATCTGCAGGTACGGGAACTGCAGGTCGTCGAAATAGCGCAACGACAAACCGGTGAGCACTTCGAACTCAGTGCGGATGGTGCCGCCGCCATAGGTGGGTACATGCAGCGGGCCGCTTTCGCCCTGTGCAGCAAGCCGGCGCAGGTTCGGGGTGAGGTCGGTGTGCTCGTAACCCTTCATGATCGACGGATCGAAGAACGACTCGCTTTGAATCACCACAATGTCGGGTGCTTCGCCGGTGTTGCGTACGGGGGCCTGCAAGCGTTCGCGCAGCGCGACATCCGAGCGAGCGATCAATTGTTGCGCCGCCGCCGAGTCGGGCTTCTTGCGGGCATGGCCCTGATTCAAATGAAACATCATGAGCGAGCTGACCAGGCCCGAGTGGTCGGCCGTGGCCGCGGCCGACCACGGCTCCAGCCACAGGTGATGCCCGCCGTAGATCTTCATCCAGCCTGGCATGCCCGCAAGCAAGGTGCCGATCAGAGCGAGCAGGGCCACACCGGAGACGAGCCGCTTGCCGCGCGTGTGTCGCGCAAACATCGGTGGCTCGATACGCCAGGCGATCACGATGACGGCGATGGCGGCAGCCAGCGCGAGGTAGGGCCACGGGCTGGCGGGGAGATAGCTCCCCAGCAACTTCAGCCCACCGCGACGCAACTGCCCCAGCATGCGGAAATCTGCTGGCATCAGCGGCGTGTTGAGATTGCTCACCTTGAGCGCATTGACGGCATAGATGACCGTCTGCGTGAGGAAGGCGAGCCCGAAGGAAAGAAACACGCGTCGGCTCAATACCAGCAACAACGAGGCAAACAGCAAGCCAGGCAGGGCATTGGCGATGAGGTAGATCGGTTGGCTCAGGGCTTGAGCCGGACTCACGCCAATACCGCCGTCGACCACACCGGTCAGCAGCGTGAAAAGCACCCCCAGCACGACGATCAGTGCGAGGCGGGTGGACATGGAGCGCGCGCGTGGCGCTGGCGGAGTCGTTGACGGGGTCATGGCACCCTGTGGATGGCTGTCATGGCTCGGACACAGGAATGTAACGGCCCGGATCTGAACCATTTGTTGAGAACCGCCTTAGTTATTGGCGGTATGGCTTGACTTTTAGCAACGCTGCACGCCGCGCAGGCGTGCACGCCGGCCCGGTCCCCGGTCACGTAGCGGTCATCTTGCTGAGCAGGTCGGCTGTGTGCGGGCGCAGCAATACACGCGGCACTACGGCAGAATGGCCCGATGACTGTCATGACCAAGCCCACGGAATCCCCGGCACTGCGTGCGCTGATCGACGATCGCTACAGTGAGCTGATCGCGCGTTGTCGCCAGATGGGCGTGCCGCTGCACGACGACGCCGGTGTCGCCGAACGTATCCGACGTACGCTGCTCGCCAGTGACTTCGCTTTCGATACCTGGTTCAGGCAGCCGCAGTTGCTTGCGCCGCAAGGTCTCGAGCGCCTTCGCTCCGGCAGTGACGCCAGCGCGCGCATCGATGCGCTCAAGCTGTCGACGGACGAGGCGGCCTGCCTGACGGAGCTGCGGCGCTTCCGCCATGCTGAGGCGCTGCGCCTGGTCTTCCGCGACGTGAATGGCCTCGATGAACTGCCCGAGACCTTATCGGCAACCAGCGTGTTGTACGAGGTATTGCTGGAATCGGCGCTGCGCTGGTCCGAGCATGCGCTGGCCGCGCGCTATGGGCATAGCCGGGGCCATGAAGGCGAACTGCAGCGCATGGTGGTGGTGGGCTTCGGCAAGCTGGGCGGCAGCGAGCTCAATTTCTCGTCTGACATCGACCTGGTGCTCGCCTATCCGCACGGCGGGCAAAGCGATGGCGCGCGATCGCTCGACAACAGTGAGTACTTCGTACGCCTGACCCGGCAATTGGTGCGCCTGCTCAACGAGCCGACGGTCGACGGTATCTGCGCACGGGTGGATCTGCGCTTGCGGCCATTTGGCAATGCGGGTCGTCTGGCCTTGCCGTTCTCCGCGATGGAGCAGTACTACCAGAGCGAAGGTCGTGACTGGGAGCGTTATGCGTGGATCAAAGCCCGCCCCGTGGCGGGTGATCGCAACGCGGGCAAACAGCTGCAGGATCTGCTGCGTCCGTTCGTCTACCGCAAGTATCTCGACTACACCGCCTTCGCGGGATTGCGCGAGATGAAGTCGTTGATCGATGCCGAGGTTGCCCGCAAGGATCTGGCCGACAACCTCAAGCTGGGGCCCGGCGGCATTCGCGAGATCGAGTTCGTGGTGCAGTTGGTGCAACTGATTCGTGGCGGTCGCGAGCCCAGCCTGCGCGTGCGTGGCCTGCTGCCCGCACTCACCGCCTGCGAGGCGCGCGGACATATCAGTGCGGCGCGTGCTCGCGAGCTTCGCGAAGCCTATGTGTTCCTGCGTCGCGTGGAGAATCGCGTGCAGATGCTACGCGATGCGCAAACGCACGATATTCCGGAAGACATGCTTAGCCGCGAACGCATTGCGCTGGGGTTGGGCCATGCCTCGTGGGAAGAACTGGACGAACAACTGGCGCAACATCGCACCAAGGTCAGCGAGGAGTTCGCTGAAGTGTTGATGCCGCAAGGCGGCCGTACCGCGGCGGCACCCGTGGCCGACGTTGCGTTGTGGCAACGCGCTTGTGCGGAGACGCTCGACGCAAGCACGATGGAGTCATCGGGTTTCGCGCCGGGCGCGGAAGTGGCCGAGACGCTGGTGAAGCTTTCGCAGGCGGCCTCCGTGCGGGCCATGTCGCAGCGCTCGCGCGAACAACTCGATCGCCTGATGCCGCAGCTGCTGGCAGTGGCCCGCAACAGCATGGCGCCGGTCGCCTGTCTGTTGCGCCTGTGTCGCCTGGTGCAGGCGGTGGCGCGGCGTTCGTCGTACCTCGCCCTGCTCGAAGAGCAGCCGGCAGCGCGCCTGCGTTTGGCCAAACTATTCGCCGAAAGTGCGTTCCTCGCCGAACGGGTCATCGCGCAACCGTTGTTGCTCGATGACGTGCTCGATCCACGTATCGACCAGTTGCCGCTCAAGCGGGCGGATATCAGCGCCGAGATCACGCGCGTACTGGCGACGCTGGACGAACGCGAGGCGGAAGCGGAGCTGGAGCGCCTCAACGAGTTCAAGGCGAGCGTGGCCTTTCGCCTGGGCCTGGCCTTCAGTGATGGAAGGGCTGACGCCGTGGCGACGGCGCGCCGTCTTGCGGTGCTGGCCGAATCCATCGTGCTGGCGGTCACTGCGCTGGCCGAACGTGAACTCGCCGCACAACACGGACGCTTGCCCGGCGACGGTATCGGCTTTGCGGTACTGGGTTACGGCAGCCTCGGTGGCGAGGAACTGGGATTTGCCTCCGATCTCGACCTGGTGTTTGTCTACGACGGCAAGCGTGCACACGCCATGAGCGACGGCATTCGCCCGTTGGAAGGCTCGCGCTGGTATCAGCGCCTCGCGCAGCGCGTGATGAACTGGTTGACCGTGTTGACGCGAGCCGGCCGCTTGTACGAAGTGGATACCCGCTTGCGCCCCGATGGCTCCAAGGGCTTGCTGGTCAGCAGCCTTGATGCATTCGAGGCGTATCAGAAGAGCCGTGCGTGGACCTGGGAACACCAGGCCCTGCTGCGCGCCCGGCCGATCGCTGGCGATGCCTCGTTGCATGCGGATCTCTCCGCCGTGCGTCGCGAGGTGCTGGCGGTGCCGCGCGAGCGTTCCTCGGTTCTGCACGAAGTCAGCAGCATGCGCCAGCGCTGGCGCGCGGAGCGCGATCGCTCGGATGCGCAGTGGTTCGATCTCAAGCAGGGGCATGGCGGCCTGCTGGATATCGAGTTTGCATTGCAGGGGCTGGTGCTGGCTCATGCTTCGGAACGTCCCGCGTTGCTCAACATCACCGCTAATGCGGGGCTGATCGAAGCCTGCCGCAACGCTGGACTGCTCGACGGCCGGCAGGCCGGCTTGTTTGCGGAAGCACATGCGGAACTGCTGCATCGCGCACTGGCCTGCACACTCGATCTGCGCTCGCGCCTTGCGCCGCGTGACGGTGAATTGGAACGACTAAGTGCACATGTGCGTGAAGTGACGGCGGAGCTGGGCTTCTTGTTTTGATCCTGCTCAGTCCGTTTCGCTCTGTCGCAGCGCGATGAGGTCGTGCAGGGTGGCGGCAATGGCCGCTGTCACGCGCAGTGGTGGAACCGGTGGCGTGTCTGTCGCGTCGAGCGGGTGCAACAGCCCCGCATCGCGCAACGCTTTGTGGAATCGTTCGAGTTTGTCCGGCAGGTTGCCCACCACGAGCGTATGTACCGGACAACCCGCGGCGCAGGCTTCGGACAGCATGTTGACCGAGTCGGGCGTCACTACCAGGCGGTCCGCCCATCCCAGTACGCCCGGATAGGGGTTGCTGCCGTCGTCGTGTCCCGACCACACCAGGCCGGGAACATCGCCCAGGCCTTGGCGCATGCGTTCCACCAGCGCGGGAGGTGTTCGGCGCGACGCCATCACCAGCAAACTGCCGCCTTCCAGGCGACGTCGCGCGTGCAGGCCGTGGATCAACTGATCGATGTAGTGCTCGTTGAAGGTCACCCCTTTGCGTGGGCCGCCCAGCAGCACGCCGACGCGGGGGCGGGGCAGGCTGGCGAATGCGGGGTCCGCATCGCGGCCGTCCTGCAGCCAAGCTTCATCCACCGGATTGAGCGAGCCCAGCGGACGGATGACGTTGCGGCCGGTGAGCTGATCATGCTGTGGGGCGATGACCGTATCCCAATGCCCGGGATCCACACGCGGATCGAGGATCTGCACCGTGTAACACTTGCCCCCGCTCAGTGAGCGCAGCAACCGTGTATACAGCGCAGCGGCACGGCCACAGCCAATGGCCACAGCCGGCCAGGGCGCCGCGAACTGGTGGCGTTGGGTGGTATTGAGCGCGAGTCGCGCGCCAAGGGCCAGCCGGGGCGCCAGCCAGGACCAGGGTGCGGCGGGTTCGAGCTGCAGGTGGCGGACCGGCATGCCCAGCATCTCGGCCAGTGCCAGTGCCTGGCGCTGGTTGCCGGCGGCGCCATCGGTGATGACCCAGCAATCCCCGCGCAGTTTCAGCATGCGCCCGTCCACCGCATTGTTTCCCTGGGCAGCACAGTTCGTTTCATTGGCCTGTGTCCTGTTTTCCCGCGACCGCGCTTACACTGCACGGCATTGCGCCGATCGTGGCGCGTTGCGTCCATATGCCCAAAGGATACCCATGAGCGAGAAGCTTGCCGAGGCCGCCTTCGATCAACTGTTCCGTACGGCTCGTACGTACAACGCCTGGCTGCCGAAAGAGGTGACAGACGAGCAGCTGCACCAGATCTACGAGCTCGCCAAGTTTGGGCCGACCAGCGCCAACTCCTCGCCGATGCGTGTGGTGTTCGTGAAGTCGAAGGAGGCCAAGGAAAAGCTTGCGCCGTTCCTGTCCGACGGCAACCGCGCCAAGACCATGGCCGCGCCGGTTACTGCCATCGTCGGCACCGACCACGCGTTTTACGAAAAGCTGCCGCAGCTGTTCCCGCATGCCGACGCGCGTAGCTGGTTCGTAGGTAACCAGACGCTGATCGACGTCACGGCTTTCCGCAACGGTTCGCTGCAGGGCGCTTACCTGATGATGGCTGCCCGTGCAGTGGGCCTGGATTGCGGCCCGATGTCCGGCTTCGACGGTGCTGGCGTGGATAGCGCCTTCTTTGCCGGCACCACGATCAAATCCAACTTCCTGGTCAATATCGGCTACGGCGACGCCAGCCGCGACCTGTTCCCGCGCAGCCCGCGCCTTTCGTTCGACGAAGCTTGCCGGATCGCCTGACGCTTTGGTCGTCATCGGTTCGCCAACCCCCAACCCTGTGGAGATTCAACCCATGCGTGCACTTCGTTACCTCGTTCTCGCCGGCCTCGTCAGCGCCGCCGTGTCCGTCCAGGCCGCCCCGGTGACCTACAAGATGGATCCGGGCCACACCATGGTCCTGTTCAGCTGGAACCACTTTGGTTTCTCCAACCCGACGGCCAACATCGGCATCGGCGACGGCACCATCGTGTTTGACGATAAGGATGTGTCCAAGTCCTCCGTCGACGTGACCCTGCCGCTGACCGATCTCGACACGCACGTGTCGAAGCTGGACGAGCACCTGAAGAAGCCGGATTTCTTCGACGCCGACAAGTACCCGACCATCACCTTCAAGAGCACCAAGGTGCAGGCTGCTGGTGGCAACAAGTACAAGGTCACGGGTGATCTCACCGTGCACGGCGTGACCAAGCCGGTGACGCTGGACGCCACGCTCAACAAGAGCGGCGAGCATCCGATGATGAAGGTGCAGACGGTGGGCTTCGATGCCTCCACCACGCTGAAGCGCTCTGACTTCGGCATGGGCGCCTACGTGCCGAACGTGAGCGACGAGATCAAGGTGCACATCACCACCGAAGCGTCGGTGCCGAAGGCTGACGCAGCCAAGTAAGTACGAACGCTGTGTGTGAAAAAGCCCGCGCCTTGTGCGCGGGCTTTTTCTTTACGGGGTCAATGGTCGCTGATGCCCGCGTTCTTCAGCAGAGCCAGCCGGCCTAGGTCCAGGTCGTTCACGGCTTGCTTCAGTTCGTCGATGTCCTCGGCATTTCCGCTTGCCTTGACCGTGAAGCGATCGGCGACCACGACGCTGAACTCGCCGCTCTTGGTCTGTATATCCCACGATTCGTGCACCAGGCGGTCGTGGTCGGTATAGGTTTTATCGTAGCTTCGGTCAGTCTGGTCTTCCGTGGTGGGTGTTGCGGCGCTGGCCACGGCGACCATGCCACGCATGTTGCCGGCGTCAGCCACCTCCATCTGCATAGTGCGGACGCGGCCGTCGCTGTAGGTGGCGCGCGCAGTGGATATCTGCATACCCATGGCGCCGGAGCGTTGCGCGTTGAAGTCGCTGCGCTTCATGCCGTCCAGCTCGTCGGGCAGAAAACCTTGCAGTGTCTGGGGCGAAAGCGATGTCGCTACGGGCTTGCCATCACCACCCATCAGCTTGCCCATGGCCGTCTGCTGTGCGGCTACGTCACCACTCTTCTGCGCGTTCTCCAGGTCCTGTGTGGCGCGCGTCGTGTTGGCGCCGATGGCGGCAAGCTTGTCGAGTGGATTGTTCGCGTCGACCGTTATCGTTGTGCCATCGCTGCGGGTGACGTGCATGCCCGTGGGCGACGCACCCGTGAGTGCCGCTGTGCCGATGATGCCGCCCACGACGAGGGCCACGATCCAGCTCAGCACGATGCCGATGATCACCGTGACGGCCGTATATCCGCCCGCTTTGTCGGCCGGGCAGCGCATGGTATGCGGCAGGCCAAGATAGAGCAGGTAGATGCCATAGATGACGCCGGCGATAGCGACCAGCCAGCCGAGCCAGGGGATGATCACGGCGATGCCGGCTACCCAGCCGGCGGTCCATGCATAGGCCACGGTTTTCAGTGCCTGTACCGGGTCTTTGCTGCCGCCGAAGCTGGGTGCCAGCGCGTCGACAATGAGGGCCACCACATACGTCACCACCAGCGTCAGTGCGTAGTGCAGGATCATGCCGAGCACGCCCATGCCTATGGGCGTATGCATGTGCACGCCAAAGCCGCCGTAGCCGATCAGGCTGCCCTTGATGAACTGGGCAATGACAGGCAGCGCGGCGACGATGCAGATGTAGTTGCGGAAGAGGCCGCCGATGGTGGCGGGTTCTGCGGCGATCACGGGCCATTCGGTCCGTGGCGAGCCGAGGATGGCCTTGATGCGGGCGACGATCTTGGCGAAGTCCATGACACGGTTCCAGCACAGGATGGGCACGTGCCCGCCATCCACACACTGTTGGATCGCGAGCCCTTCGATTCCCCCTTTCCTGATCTGGGCCGAAGGCATTCTCGGCCGGCCGGGAGGCCCCCGACATTGGTCGCTAGCACTATGCCCTATGACCGCGGATTCCAGCGCTGGCCTGCTAACATGGGCGGTCTGGTGTCCTGATGGAGTTTGACCCCATGTCGCGTTCCCCTGCGGCTGCCCCGTTGATCCCGGCAAATGCCGAAAATCGTTACGAAGTGACGCGCTCGGACCTTCCGCTGTCCTGCCCGATGCCCGGCATGACGCTGTGGAACTCCCATCCGAAGGTCTATTTGCCGATCGTCGAAGACGGTGGCGAATCCACATGTCCTTATTGCGGCGCACATTACGTGCTGCGGGACTGATTCAAACACAATCCGTTACAACTGAAACAATCTAACGCGCCGGTTTAGGCACGATTGCTGCTTGCCTCTAGGAATGAAGGCTCCTTTTGAACAAATCATGTCAGCAATCGCCACACCAGCGAGGTCACTGACCATCGTTCAGCTGATCCCCGCCCTGAACTCGGGCGGGGCGGAACGATCTGCGCTGGAGATTGCGCGTGCTTTGGTTCAGGCGGGGCATCAGTCCATCGTCATTTCTGCTGGTGGCCGCATGGTGTCCCAGCTGGAAGCCGAGGGTAGCCGCCACATCACCCTGGACATCGGCCGCAAGTCGCTCGGCACCCTGATGAAGGTGGGCCAGCTGCGCAAGCTGCTGCGCGAGCTCAGGCCGGATATCGTGCATGCACGGTCCCGCCTGCCGGCTTGGCTGGGCTGGTGGGCCCTCAAGGGTATGAAGCCGGCGCCGCATTTCGTAACTACGGTGCACGGGCTCAATTCGCCGGGGCGCTATAGCGCGATCCTGTTGCGGGGCGAGCGCGTGATTGCCGTTTCGCAGACCCTGCGCGATTTCATGTTGAGCCACTACTCGTGGCTGGAGCCGGGCCGCGTGCGGGTGATTCCGCGCGGTATCGATCCGGATGCTTTTCCCTACGGTCATCGCCCCGACGACGGCTGGCGCAAGGCGTTCTTCGCCGAATTTCCGGCCCTGGCCGGCGCGCCCTTGCTGACCCTGCCGGGACGTGGGACACGCCTGAAGGGCCACCACGACGCCATCGAACTGGTCGCCGAGCTCAAGCGTCGCGGCATCGACGTGCGCCTGCTCTTGCTGGGTGTGATCGAGCCGGGCCGCGAAGCCTACGTGGACGAGCTGCGAAACCTTGTCCGGGCCCGTGGCCTGGAGGCGCAGGTGGTGATGACGCCGCCCCGCAGTGACGTGCGCGACATCTACGCCATTTCCTCGCTGGTGCTGCAGCTGTCGAACAAGCCCGAATCGTTCGGCCGTACGGTGATCGAAGCCCTGTCGTTGTGCCGTCCCGTGCTGGGTTACGCGCACGGCGGCGTGGGCGAGCTGCTGGCCGAGCTGTACCCGGCCGGCCGCGTGCCGCCGGCGGACCGCGAGCGACTGGTGGAGCGTGCGGCCGAGCTGCTGCGCGTGGCACCACCCATCCCGATGCTGCAGAGCTACCGCCTGAGCGATATGCAGCAGGCCACGCTGGCTCTGTACGACGAGCTCACCACCGCCTGACGCAGCGCCCCGACCGGGCGGCTCACCTACAATGCGTGGATCGCCCTTGTTGACCCACGCATGAGTCCTATTGCTGCATCCCTGAAGGCCTGCCTGCGCTCGCCGCTGTTGCCGTTCTGGCTGGTGATCGCCTTGCTGCCCTTCGGGCGCAGCGCTGAGCTGGGCACGGTCTTGTGCCTGATTGGCACCGTGTTGTTGTTCGTGCGGCATCCCGCTGCGTTGCGTGAGCATGAAGGCGCGCGACTGCTGCTCTGGCTGCTGGCCGGCTACGTGGGCGCGGCGCTGATCTCTGCCGTGGATTCGGTCGCCCCGGGCAAAAGTTGGAGCACCGTGGCCTCGTTGCTGCGTTATGCGCCGCTGGGCCTCTATGCCTGCTTCGCCATTCGCCGCGAGGACAAGCTCCATGCCTTGTACCAGGCCGTCGCGGTGGTGCTGGCGCTGTGGGCGCTGGATGCATGGGTGCAGATCCTGACCGGCTGGAGCCTCGGTGGGCATGCGGAGCCCGAGCGCATCTCGGGCATTTTCGGTGCGGGCAACCTGAAGCTCGGGCCTAGCCTGTCGGTGCTAGCACCCTTTGTGTTGTGGGCAGCGCAGCGTCGCTGGGGAACGAAAGGCGTGCTCGTCGCTTTCTTCCTGCTGCTCGGGCCGGTACTGATGTCGGGGTCACGTGCGTCCTGGCTGTGCTACGCACTGGTGGCGTTGGGCTTCGCGTGGCGCATCGCGCGTTCGCCGCTGCGTTTCGTGGCGTTCGCGGGCGGCCTCGCAGCGGTGGTGCTGCTTGCCGGCGGCATCGCATGGAAAACCTCCGAGCGGTTCCAGTTGCGCATGGAACGTACGCTGCAAGCCGTGGGCGGCTCGGAGCAGTCGCTGGATACGGCGATGAGTGGACGACTGGATATCTGGCGCACCAGCGTGGCGATGTTCGAAGCGCATCCCGTCAATGGCGTTGGCGTTCGCGCCTACCGTTACGCCTATCCTCACTACGCGCCTCCTGACGATCATTTCGTAGTCTCGCTGGAAGCCTGCGGACCGGGCGAGGGCGCCTGCCACGCGCATCAGTGGTTGCTGGAAGTGCTCACCGAAACCGGCGTGCTTGGCATGCTGTGCTGGCTCGCCGCTATCGGCCTGGCGCTTCGTGCATGGCGTCGCGTGGGGCGTGGGGCGCGCGAGCGGGCATTCCCGGTCACGCTGGCCTTGGCCGTGATGTTGTTTCCGTTCAATACGCACCTAGCGTTTTATTCGGCTTGGTGGGGATTGCTGTTTGCCTGGTTGCTGGGCCTTTGGTGCGCGGCGCTTTACGTGTTTCCGGCACAGCAGGGAGATGCGGCATGACGCGCGAACCGCTGTCGGTGGTGGTCATTACCTACAACAACGCCGACACGCTCGACGCATGCCTCCATGAAGTGGACTGGGCCGAGGAAATCGTCGTGCTCGACTCCGGTTCCACGGACGATACCGTTGCCATTGCACGGAAGCATGGCGCGCATGTAGCCGTGCATCCGTTCGACGACTATGGTCCGCAGAAACAACGCGCCTACGACATGGCCAGCCATGACTGGATCCTCAATCTGGACGCGGACGAAATCCTCTCGCCAGGCACTCGCGAGGAAATCGAGCGCGCACTCAGCGAGCCGCGCTTCGCCGGCTATCGCCTGCCGCGTCGCGAACGCATGTTCTGGACCGTGCAGCACCGCTGGAGCTGGCGCAACGGACACCTGCGATTGTTCGATCGCCGTCGTGGTGGGATGAACGACGTCGAGGTGCACGCCGCCGTTGAAGTGCGCGGCCCGGTGAAAACGTTGCGGCGCGCCGACTTCGTCAATGACGGCGACGGCGACATCGCCACCCGCGTGGAGAAGATCAACCGTTACACCACCGGCATGGTGGCGTACAAATTGCGCAAGCAGCAGCGCTTCACCGGACTGCGCATGGTGTTCTATCCGCCGGTGTTCTTTCTCCGCCAATACATCGGCAAACGTTATTTCCTCAATGGCTGGGCCGGATTTATCGCCAGCGTCACCGGTGCGTTCTACGCATTCCTCAAGTACGCCAAGCTGCATGAGGCGCGTGAAAACGCCGAACGCCTGGCGCGAAAGGCACGGCGCTAAGCGTTTTGTCGGCGCGATTTGCGCCAACGATGGCGTTACGTGATTCAGTGCGTGTTTAGATCGCTGCGCGGCGAGACGCAAACTCTTGCATGGCCGAAATTATTTGCAGCAAAGAACGCTTGAGCGATGAAGCCATTACGTCGTGAAGCCGTCGTCAATTTCAGTTTTAGACGAATGAAGTTGCGTTTATGCGGTCATGGTTTGCATGGTGTGGATACAACGCGGAAGTACGTCACAACACCATGATTTAAATCGTTTCGATGGATCGTTCACGCCGTGTCGCACGTTCTGGCGTTTGTTTTCACTATGGCGCTGCACGAGCGTTCTACACTCGCCGTCCTTGGTTGAGTGCCACTGCGGGCGGGTCATGGATGCCCTTTCCGCACGGCGTTAGGGTGATCTTTCTTTACTGCAATAAAGCGTGTCGCCAGCACGGTGACGCGACGGGCATGTGTATCTGATGCATGGCGCGAATCGGAAAGGAGGTCAGGAGGGGCGTATCGAGTGGTCTTTACCAGAACAGGGGGAGCTTGCTTGTTCTCAATGGATCACATCAGGGAGACATTGCATGAAACACGAGCACCTGAGCCTGCTTGCGGCCATCAGCTTGGTCCTTGCGGGTACGCCGATCGTCGCATCGGCACAATCGGGCACTGCGAACGCAGCGCTCGCTGGCCTCAACACGGCAGAAGCGCCCAGGGTGACGCAGACCGTCGATAGCCGCGTGACATCGACACTGCAGCAGAGCCATCTGAGCATCGTCGACAAGTCCGTCGCCACGAAAGCCGTGGATGATGCGACCCCCATGAACCACATGAACCTGATCCTGCAGCGCAGCGAGAAGCGGCAGGCCGCCCTCGAAACGCTGATCGCCGCGCAACACGATCCGTCATCGTCCAAGTTCCGCCAATGGGTAACGCCTGAGCAGTTCGGTCAGACCTTTGGTATCTCCGATGCGGACATCGCTGCCATTAGCGGATGGTTGAAATCGCAGGGCTTCACCGTCAACGGCGTGTACGCCAACAAGGCGCAGATCGACTTCAGCGGTAACGCGGGTCAGGTCAAGCGGGCGTTCCACACGCAGATGAATCGGTACACCATCAACAACGCATCGCACATCGCCAACGCCAGCGACATCAGCATCCCACGGGCACTGCAGAGCGTGGTGGTGGGTGTTGCCGGCCTCAACGACGTGCACCCGCAGGCACAGCACACTAAGCCGACGTATGGCCAATTCAATGCCAGCACACAACGCTTCCAGGTGCAGCAGCCGAAGACGAATGCCATCGGCGTGACGCCGCAGGCAGTGAACTTCACCAACGGTGCGCGTGGCCTTGTGCCGTATGACATGGCCAAGATCTATGGCACCGACAAGCTCTATGCGGCTGGCCTGACCGGCACGGGCATCACCATCGCCCTGGTCGAAGACAGCTCCATGGTGCCGAGCGACTGGACGAACTTCGTAAGCCAGTTCGCGCTGACCAGCTACGGCGGCACGTTCAAGCAGTTCCAGCCGCAGGCGACGGGCTTCACCAATTGCATTGACCCGACCATTGCTGTTCCGGGCGAGGATGACTTCGAGGCCTTGCTAGACGCCGAGTGGTCTACCGCCCTGGCACCCGGTGCCAACATCTGGTTGGCCAGTTGCGATGACTCCAACTCCAGCAACTTCTTTGGTGGCGTATTCACCGCCGCGACCAACCTGATCAATGGCGCCAGTCGCCCCAACGTCATCAGCGCGAGCTATGGCTATGGCGAAGGTTTCACTGATGCGGCCAGCAAGACGGCTATCGACCTGATGTGGGCGCAGGCGGATGCGGAAGGCATTTCCGTGTTCGTGTCGAGCGGCGATTCGGGTTCCAACCCGAGTTTCAATGGCTTCTTCATCAATGGCGCGGGCATCGATGCCAATGCCTTCGGCACATCGCCGAACGACACGGTGGTTGGCGGTACGGACACGGCCGACATCCTCGACGGCACCACAAAAAAATACTTCAGCTCAACGTTCAACGCGGTCTACGGTTCTGCGCTGTCGTATGTGCCAGAGATTCCGTGGAACCAGTCGTGCGGCAACGAGGTAGCGGCGAAGTCGCTTGGTTACGCGACCTCATTGGCGTTCTGCAAGGCGTACCTGAACTTCGATCCGAACGGTTACTACATCACTTCGGAAGCAGGCAGCGGCGGCCCATCCTCCGTGGATGCGAAGCCGGCATGGCAGCGGCTGGTATACAACGCGGCGAAGGATCAGTCGCGCGACGTGCCTGACGTAGCGCTGTTCGGTGGTTCGTACGGTGGTTCGACCTGGGTGATCGTGTGTGCGCAGGCGTATCCGTGCACACCGGGCTTTACGGGTAGTACCGCGTTGATTGGTGGTACGTCACTGTCGTCGCCGATGTTTGCGGGCATCCAGGCATTGATTGACCAGGGGCTTGCGGCCAAGGGGCTGTCGCCGAACCAGGGCAATGCTGCGCCAACGCTGTATGTGTTGGCGTCGGATGAGTACGGCGGCGCGAAGGGTACACCGCCGGCCTCGCTGGCTGCGTGCAACGCGGACAATGGCTCCAAGGGCACCAGCAAGTGCGTGTTCCACAACGTCACCCGTGGCAGCATCGCGACGCAGTGCGTGCAGCAGTTGCCCAATGTGGTCACGCCGGATTGCTACTACTACGGCGCCCTGCCTAATTCGTACCTGGGGCCGATCCAGGTGGGCCTGACCTCGACCAGCACCAGCAAGTACAACGCGACCACGGAAGCGTTCGCGGCGCGTCAAGGCTGGAGTTTCGCATCGGGCCTCGGCTCGGTGGACGCCAATAACCTGCTCAAGGCCTGGAAGGCCTTCGTCAACGTGCAGTAAGCGTCACCAAGGCATCCCCGGCATGCGTGCCGGGGATGCTGTGGGGCAGGGCCTTAGGCGGCCTGGGACAATGGCAGCGGCTGATTACGCAGCGCCGCGAGCAGACGAGCGCAGGCTTCGCGGCGAAGCATTTCGCGGCGGCGGAAGGCGGAGCGATGCTTGCTTTCCACCTGCGACTCATCGCGCTCCGGTTCCGAAGTGGGCAGCGCGAAGAAGCCGTCCGGTTGCAGCACACCCTGGCATTCTTCCCAGAAGCTGTCGTAGTCCGCCTTGATCTTGTCGGCCTCGCCAGCGAACGGATGCGTGAGGTTGCTCACGCCGTAGATCCGCGTTGCACCCGTGAACGAGCCGAAAGCCAGCAACAGCGAGAACAACAGGTTCTTCGGACGCAGGCCATAGCACTGCTTGGTAAGTTCGCGCACCGCTTCGCGGCCCAGCTCGGCGGCGGCGCCCTGAAGGCAGCCGATCAGCAGGGCTTTGCCGTCGTCAGCGATGCTGAAGATGGCCGACGAAAGGATCTGGCCCTGCGTGTTGGCAAGGCATAGCGACAGCTCGCCTTCGCGGCTGCGGCCGGTCGGGCGGCGCAGCTCCAGCAGCAGCTCGCTGCCGTCCTTCAGCGTGAGTGCGCCGAGCGTATGGCGACCGCGCAAGTACACGTCATCGATCATCGCCTGCGGCAACTGCCGGAAGGTGAAGTGATAGTGCTGGCTAATGACGGCCATGCGCTCACCCCGCCCCATGCGGCGATTGATGTAGTGATGGTGCCAGCGTTCGTGCAGACGAGGGTCGTGCGCGAGGATGGAGGTCAGCCGCGGCGAGCCATAGAGCTCAGCCAGCCATGCGGATTGACGACGCGCCATGCGGACACTACGGGCGATGTATTTCAGGCCGGCGGCGAGGCGCTTGGAGGGCGAGCCACGCCAATCGCGGCGTTGGCGCAGCGAGCGCAGGAACAGCCGGAAAGTCATGTGGGGTGAATCGTGGGGAAGATATTCGTATGTTTTTACACCGACAGACTGTCATTAATCTGTCGTCGAACGCCGCCGTTGGGCGTAGGCGGATTCAGTAGACCGATGCTGAGCCCTCAGGGCGCGTCTTGAAACGCTTGTGCACCCACAGATATTGCTCGGGGGCGGCGCGCACCATGTCTTCGATACAGGTATTGACGCGAGCGGTATCGTCCAGCGGGTCCTTGCTTGGGAACGCCTCGAGCGGTGCGCCCAGCTTCAGTGCGTAGCCTGCGTTTCCAGGCAGGCGGCGATGGTAGAACGGGATCACGCGTGCGCCGGACAACCGCGCCAAGTGATGGGTAGCGGTGATGGTGGCCGCGGGTACCCCGAAGAACGGCACGAATACATTGTCCTTGCTGCGCATGTCCTGGTCGGGTGCGTACCAGAGCGTGCCGCCGTTGCGGAGGTGCTTCACTGTGCCGCGAATGTCATCCTTCTCGAACATGGCTTCCGCGTAATCGAGCCGGGCGCGTAGCACGGCCCACTCGAACACCGGCGAGTCCATGCGGCGATACATGCCCGAAATACGAATGCGCTGGGAAACCAGCCGCGCGCACAACTCCAGGTGCGAGAAATGGCCGCCGACGAGCAGTACGCCCTTGCCCTGTGCACGTGCGGTCTCGAGGTGCTCCAGGCCCTCGATGGTTACCGGTACGTTGGCGATGGCGCGTTCGCTACCCATCCATCCCAGGGCGAACTCCATCATCATCAGACCGATGTCGCGCAGGTGGGCATCCACCAGTGCGGCCTGATCCTTTGCCGGCAACTCCGGGAAGCACAGGCCGATGTTGACCTCGGCGACGCGACGTCGCGGGGAGGGCACGCGTTGCACCAGCCAGCCCAGGCCGCGCCCAAGCGCCATCAGCCAAGAGCGGGGCAAGTGGGCGATAAGCCAGATCACGCCAACCCCCAGCCATGCGGGCCAGTGCATCGGAGCGAGCAGCGAGCGGGTAAACGTGGGACGGGGCATGCCAGGCATCGCCCGCATTGTAGGGAAGAGGGGAAAGCGAGGCGAGCCGCCACGCCGTGATCCCATGCCGCACGGTGATGACGGGCCCCAGGGCACGAGCCGATATACTGGCGCACCGCATCCGATGGGCCTGCCATTGCGCTATCTCTACACCCTGGCCATGTATCTGGTGACGCCGCTGATTGTGCTGCGGCTGTTGGCGCGTGGCGTGCGCTACGGCGATTACCACAAGCGTTGGCGCGAGCGTTTCGGCTACTTCGATGCACCGGGATTCAAAGGCAGTCTATGGGTGCATGCGGTGTCGGTGGGTGAGGTCAATGCGGCCGAGCCGCTGATCAAGGCCTTGCAGGCGGACTATCCGAATGCCCCGTTGGTGGTGACCACGGTCACGCCCACCGGCTCGGAGCGCGTGCGGCAGTTGTTCGGCGACAGCGTGTTTCATGTCTACCTGCCTTATGACCTGCCGTTCGCGGTGTCCCGTTTCTTCAAGCGGGTACGGCCGCGCCTGGCGATCATCGTGGAAACCGAGATCTGGCCAAATCTGTACTTTGCGTGCCGGCGTCGCAGTATTCCCCTGATGATCGTCAACGCGCGCCTTTCCGAGCGCTCTCTGCGCGGCTACAAGCCTATGGGAAGTCTGGTGGCGCAGGCGCTTCGGTGCGTGCAGCAGATCGCTGCGCAGTCGCGCACCGATGCAGCGCGCTATCGCGAACTTGGCGCCGATCGCGAGAAAGTCACGGTCACCGGTAATCTTAAATTCGACATGCCCGTGCCCTATGACGCTGAGCGCAAGGGCGAAGAGCTGCGCCAGCAATGGGGCTGTCTGCGCCCCGTCTGGATAGCGGGCAGCACGCACGAAGGCGAGGAGCTACCCGTGCTGGAAGCGCATCTGGAGGTGCTCAAACGCCTGCCCGATGCCTTGCTGCTGATCGCCCCGCGCCACCCCGAGCGTTTCAAGCTGGTGGAAAGCTCGGCCCGCAGCCTGGGCTTCACGGTAGGTGCGCGCAGCGCCGATCGCGTACCCACCGCCGCCCACCAAGTGTTCGTGATCGATGCGATGGGCGAGTTGATGCCGTTTTATGCGGGCTCGGATCTCGCTTTCGTGGGCGGCAGCCTTGTGCCCATCGGTGGCCATAACGTACTGGAGCCTGCGGCGCTGTCGACCCCGGTGCTGGTGGGTCCGCATACCTTCAACTTCGAAGAGATCACGCTGACCTTGATCAGCGAGGGCGGGGCGTCGCGCGTCAACACTCCGGAGGATCTCGGTGCAGCCGTCCTCCAGCTCCTGCGTGACCCACCACAGCGCAAACGCATGGGTGAAGCCGCCCGCATCGTGTTCGACAGCGAACGTGGCGCAGTCAAGCGCGTGATGGGGATGATCGACGGCCTGCTGCAGGAATAGACGTCCGGGCGGCTGCCGATCCGAATGCCGAATGCAATGAGGCCGGGACTAGCCCGGCCTCGTCGTTCTTGCGTAGAGCGGATGCTGTCTTACTGGAGCATCGCGTTGACCAGTTCCATGTCCTTTACGTCGATGGAGCCAGCCGATTCCTTCAGTTGGAGCTGATCCAGCACCAACGCGTGGCGGGACTGCGAGTAGCTGCTTTCGGCCTGAGTCAGCGTCTGAATCGCATTGAGCACGTTCAACATGGTCTGCGTACCCACGTCGAAGCCGGCGCGTGTGGCTTCCAGCGCCTTCTGGCCGGAGTCGACCGAGGCCTTGTTGGCCTCGACCTGGCTGATGCCGGCGAGCACGGAGCGGTAGTAGTTCAACGTATTGCGTACCACCAGTCGACGGCTGGATTCGAGCGCGTCCTGTGCTTCGTCGCGCTGGTAGATCGACTGACGTACCTTGGACTGAGTGGCGCCGCCGGAGAAGATCGGGATGTTCACCGAAAGTCCGACCGTCGTGCCGTACTGGCCGTTACCGCGCAGCCCTGCCGCGCTGGCCTGTTCGAACCAGCTCGTGCTCTTGCCGCGCTGCACGGATGCATCGAGCGTCGGCAGATGGCCCGCGCGCGCCGCATCGATGCTGTGCTCGGCCGCCTGCACGGTGTACTGGTTGGACTGGATCGTGGCGTTCGACTGCAGTGCAGCCTGCACCCAGGCGTTCGGATCAGCCGGGGTCGGGGGTTGAAGCGGCAGGTCTTCGCGCAGCTTTTTCAGGTCGCCGACCGGCTTGCCGGTGATCTGCGTGAGCGCTTCCCTGGAGTCGTTGAGCGTGTTCTGCGCCGCGATGGTCTGAGCCTTGGCCAGCTCGTAATACGACTTGGCCTGATAGACGTCCGTGATGGCGGACAGGCCTACCTTGAAACGCTGATCGGCCTGATCGTAAGCCTCTTTGTAGGCGTCTTCGTTGGCCTTGGCGAACACGAGCGCATCCTGGCTGGTCAGCACGCCGAAGTAAGCCGTGGTGACGCGCACATAGAGGTCCTGCAGCGAGGCCTCGTATGCCGAATTCTGCGAGGACGCCTGCGACTTGGCAGCCGACAGGTTGGCCCACTGGCTCAGGTCCACGATCGACTGGGTCAACGTGGCGGACACTGCGCGCGTGCGCGAGTGGCCGGTATCGCTGACGAGCAGGCCGCTGCTCGACTGGCTACCGGTCGACTGCTGCGTCAGGCCGAAGCTGCCATTGAGCTGCGGCAGCATCAGCGCACGCGCCTGAGTGACGCCTTCACCGGTAGCGAGCCGCGTGGCTTCCGCCTGCGACAGCACCGGGTCATTGGCGCGTGCTTCTCGGTATGCATCCAGCAAGTCCTCGCTATGGCCGGCCAGCGGGAACGCCGACAGGGCCAGTGCAAGGGTCAGAAGCTTCAAGCGCATGGGTTGCCTCATGTATAGGGAAATAAGGTCAGAAAACGAAGCGACGCGGCGGCTCGGCGTGCTTCAGGTACGGCAGGTCGGTTTCAAACAGCGACTCTTCGCGATAGCGGCCGTTGCCTTCGTGGGTCAGCAGTAGCACGTGCTGCACCGGCGATTCGCCGCGCACCACCAGCATACGGCCACCCGGCTTCAGCCAACCGAGAAAGCGCTGCGGAATCTCGGATACCGCGCCAGTCACTACCAGCGCGTCGAACAAACCGGTCGGCTGCCACGCATTCACCGCTTCGCCCACTTCGAGCTTCACGTTGCTGATGCCCGCATTGGCCAGGCGCGCGCCAGCAGCGGTGACGAAGTCAGCGTGGATGTCCAGGCTGGTGACGTGGCCGGCGAGCTTGGCCATGCATGCAGTGAGGAAGCCCGAACCCGTGCCGATCTCCAGCACCTGATCGTTAGGCGTCAGCTCCAGCGCCTGCAACACGCGGCCCTCGACCACCGGCTTCATCATCACCTCGCCATGTCCCAGCGGCAGGCAGAGGTCGGCGAAAGCCAGCTTGCGGTGCTCCGGGGCAACGAAGTCCTCGCGGCGCACGCTGCCCAGCACGTCGAGTACGCGGGCATCCAGCACCTCCCAGGGGCGCACCTGGTTTTCCACCATGTTCACTCGCGCCTGTTCGAAGTTCATCGCCATGTTGCTACGTCCCAATTTGAATCGGAAAAAAGGCTAAAAATCATAAGCGCTTAGCCATCTTCCGACAATGTGCAAAGCCTGCGGCCTTGGTAGTACGGCACGAAGTGCCGGAAGTCACCGCGCTCAGTTGACGGAAGTCATGCGTGGCGCGGTGTCCGCGGACACTTAGCCGTAAAACACTCGGGCACCGCGCCTATGGTTCCCCTTCTGTGCGACAGCCGTCTGACCGGGCAGGCGCGCCAAGGCATCTTGCATGGCTTGATGCAAGGATGCGTCAAGGCGCTGGACGCGGGCGGCCGGCGAGGCGAGGGCGCGGCTCTGCGCCGCCACCTCCAGCCAGGCCAGCCAGCGGGCGATCCGGCCCCGTTCGACGGCGTCCAGCCCGGAAAGGGCCGTACGTGCCAAAAAGGCGGCCTGCCGCGCGCCACCCGCCGCATGCTCGAGCCATAGGGCGAGCGCACGTTGAGCGAGGCGGTAGGCTGGACTGAGGGAAAGTTCGGCGATAGTGGTCGACATGAACGAAGCCGTGTATCTTGGCCGTGGAAAATAACTAAACCGCCGCGTATACTAAACGGGCGTTACCCATTTGTGAAGCCATTTGTGAAGGTATAGCCATGAGCACGATCCCGCAGACCAAGCCTCAGGGGCCCGGCCGTCCCAAGGACATGGAAAAGCGCGCGGCGATCCTAGAGGCCGCCAAAGGCCTGTTCATCCGCAACGCCTTCGCTGGCACCAGCATGGACGCCGTGGCAGCGGAAGCGGGTGTATCCAAGCTCACCGTCTACAGCCACTTTGGCGACAAGGACAACCTGTTCCGCGAGGTCATCCGCGCCCGCATTCAGGACCTCATTCCCGAGGACACCTACCACTACGACCCGGCCGAGGACATCCGCGAGACGTTGCAGCGCATCGCCTTGCACCATGTACGCCTCGACTGTGACGTCCAGAACGTCGGCACCTTCCGCGCCATCCTCAGTGACTGCCGTCAGGGCAATCCGCGCTACGGCAAGCTGCTGTGGGAAGAAGGCCCCGATCGCACCCAGGGCCTCATGAAACGGCTCCTGCAACAGGCGGTTGACGACAGCAAGCTGGACATCGCCAACGTTGCCCGCGCCGCAGGCCAGTTCATCTCCCTGATCAAGGGCGAAATGCTCATGCGCCGCATGTTCGGCTGCGAAGAGTGCGCCCAGTCCTACGCCGCGGAGCTGGAACAGACCGCCCGCGATGGTGTGGACATGTTCCTGCGGGCCTATCTGCCCCGCTGACCGCCCTTTTGAGGCCGCACTCGCGGCCTCCGTCGCTTCGTGCTCAAATAGACGCTTGAAGCGGGGGTGCCGGAACAACCGGCTGAGAGAGTCCCTTCGAACCTGATGCGGCTAGTACCGCTGTAGGGAGCTTCGCCGTACGGGTGTAGAGCCTGTGCGTCGGTCGCCGTCGCTTCTGTTGCTGGTCTGCGAATCCATTCGCAATACCCCCGCACGCTCTTGTGTGGATTTCCCAACAAAAGCACGTCCCTTTGGGGACACCGCTTCAAGCCGACGGACCTTGCCGATGAATGCACTGCCCAATGACCTCGCGCGCGCCGCGCAGGAACTCTCCGAAGCCGTGACGCGCCCGATCCCGGGCTCGCGCAAGATCTACGTCCAGGGCAGCCGCCTCGACCTGAAGGTGCCGTTGCGGGAAATCTGCCAGGCGCAGACGCCGACCCTGTTTGGTGGCGAAGAAAACCCCCCGGTCACCGTTTACGACACTTCGGGCCCGTACACGGACCCTGACTACAAAGTGGACTTGGTTACCGGCCTGCCGGCCCTGCGCGCCGCCTGGATCGCCGAGCGCGGCGACACCGAGCAGCTGACTGGCCTGAGCTCCGCTTTCGGCCGCCAGCGCGCTGCCGACCCCAAGCTCGACGCCTTCCGCTTCACCGCCACGCGCGCGCCGCATCGCGCCAAGGCTGGCGCCAACGTCACGCAGATGCACTACGCGCGACAGGGCATCATCACGCCCGAGATGGAATACATCGCCATCCGCGAGAACCAGCGCATCGAGGCGCTGCGTGAAAGCGCGCTCCGCAACCAGCATCCGGGCGAGTCGTTCGGTGCCGCACTGCCCAAGCTGATCACGCCGGAATTCGTGCGTGACGAAGTGGCGCGTGGCCGCGCCATCATCCCGGCCAATATCAACCATCCGGAAGCCGAGCCGATGATCATCGGCCGTAACTTCCTCACCAAGATCAACGCGAACATCGGTAACTCCGCCGTGTCCTCCGGTATTGCCGAGGAAGTGGAGAAGCTGGTGTGGTCGATCCGCTGGGGTGGCGACACCGTGATGGATCTTTCCACCGGCAAGCACATCCACGAGACGCGCGAGTGGATCATCCGCAACTCGCCGGTGCCGATCGGTACGGTGCCGATCTACCAGGCGTTGGAGAAGGTTGGCGGCGTCGCCGAAGACCTCACCTGGGAGATCTTCCGCGACACGCTGATCGAGCAGGCGGAGCAGGGCGTCGACTACTTCACCATCCACGCGGGCGTGCTGCTGCGCTTCGTGCCGCTCACGGCCAAGCGTGTGACGGGCATCGTCTCGCGCGGTGGTTCGATCATGGCCAAGTGGTGCCTGGCGCATCACAAGGAAAACTTCCTCTACACGCACTTCGAAGACATCTGCGAGATCATGAAGGCGTACGACGTGTCCTTCAGCCTCGGTGACGGTCTGCGTCCGGGCTGCATCGCCGATGCCAACGACGCCGCGCAGTTCGGCGAGCTGGACACGCTGGGCGAACTCACCCAGATCGCCTGGAAGCATGACGTGCAGGTGATGATCGAAGGCCCCGGCCACGTGCCCATGCAGCTCATCAAGGAGAACATGGAGCGCCAGCTGGAGAAGTGCCACGAGGCGCCGTTCTACACGCTGGGGCCACTGACCACCGACATCGCACCGGGTTACGACCACATCACCTCGGCGATTGGCGCGGCGATGATTGGCTGGTTCGGTACGGCGATGCTCTGCTACGTGACGCCGAAGGAACACCTCGGCCTGCCGAACAAGCAGGATGTGCGCGACGGCATCATCGCGTACAAGATCGCCGCGCACGCGGCCGATCTGGCCAAGGGCCATCCGGGTGCCCAGGTGCGCGACAACGCGCTGTCCAAGGCGCGCTTCGAGTTTCGTTGGGAGGATCAGTTCAACCTGGGCCTCGATCCGGAAAAGGCCAAGGAATTCCACGACGAAACGATGCCGAAGGACGCGCACAAGAGTGCCCACTTCTGCTCCATGTGTGGTCCGAAGTTCTGCTCGATGAAGATCACGCAGGACGTGCGCGACTACGCGGCCGAGCACGGCACCGGTGAAGAGAGCGCACTGGAAGAGGGCATGGCGGAGAAGGCGGCCGAGTTCCGTCAGCAGGGCTCCGAGGTCTATCACAAGGCATGACGACCAAGGGCCGTTGTTCCGGTAGCGACAGCGCTGCCGGAACAACGTGCGACGGGTTTCGCGAGGACGCTCTGCCTCGAAGCTTTTTGCGATGCGATCAACGGCCGGCATGAGCCCGGCCGTTTTTCGTTGCCTGAAAGATGCTGGGCATGCATGGCCCGGTCATCGGAAGGGCGACACGCGCGTTGGAATAATCACATCGCCACCAGGAGATGCGTCATGTCGTCACCAGACAACGCCCGCCAGGGACATGTGGTTCTCAGCACCGTGCTCGCCACCGTGGCCCTGGGCGTCCTGCTCGCCAGCGCCGTGATGTGGTGGGTGACCGGCATGGACGATGGCGGCTCTTTTCCGGGGCAGGCGGTCACCGCCACCGCGGATGCCTCAACGACCTGACATAGGGCACAAAAAAACGCCGCCCGAGGGCGGCGTTTTTTTCATGCTGCACGTCAGGCTCAGGCCTTCTTGTCAGCCTGGTAGCGCTCGATGCCGCTGAGGATCTCAGCCTTGGCTTCGTCGGCGCCGACCCAGCCTTCCACCTTGACCCACTTGCCCTTCTCGAGATCCTTGTAGTGCTCGAAGAAGTGGCCGATGCGCTCCAGCCAGTGGCCGGAGACCGCCTTGATGTCCTTGATGTGTGCGTAGCCAGCGAAGATCTTCTCGACCGGCACCACCACCAGCTTCTCGTCGCTGCCGGCTTCGTCGGTCATCTTGAGCATGCCGACCGGATGGCAGCGGATCACCGCGCCCGGCACCAGCGGCAGCGGCAGGATCACCAGCGCATCGAGCGGATCGCCATCGCCGCCGAGCGTGCCGGGGACGTAGCCGTAGTTGCACGGGTAGCGCATCGGCGTGGACAAAATGCGGTCGACGAAAATCGCGCCACTTTCCTTCTCCACCTCGTACTTGACGGGCTCCGCATCCTTCGGGATTTCGATGATGACGTTGATTTCGTCCGGAACCTTGCGGCCGGCGGGTACGAGGTGCAGACCCATGATGCGTGTCCTTAGGCGTAGTGAGTGCAAAGACTTGAAATTCTACGGCAAAAGGTGGTGCATCGCAGCAGCCCGGGGCTGCGCGACCGGGTTGCAGTTCAGCGTGAGACGGACGCTCTCGAGTCGCTCAGGCCTGGTAGGGGCGCTCCCGTAACCATTTGGTGGCAATCCATTTTTCACCCTTGATCACGGGCAGGCCCGCGTGCAGCGATGCCTCGTCGCCGGTCTCGTAAGCGAAATAGACGGCTGAACCGCGCATGGCCGTCACGGTCAGACCGATGCGAGGGAAGGCCGTGCCGCCACCTTCTTCGGGCGTGTTGAGGTACATCACCACGCTGGCAATGCGTTGGCCGCCACGCGCAGTGATGGTGGAGAAGCCCGGCTGCTCGGGGTTGAACCAGTCGAAATGCGGTTCGTACTCCTGGCCCGGCTGGTAGTGCAGGATCTGCAGGCCTTCGCCGTGGTTGACCGGAATGGCGAGCAGATCGGCGATGCGCTGTTCGATGCGCTGTACGAGGGGTGTTTCGCCGATGCCGAAGAACATGCCCTGACTGGTGCGCCGCTGATCCGTCTGATGGCGGCCGTCAACGTCTACGGTGAGCGAGCGGGCAAGCCGGGGGCTTGCCTCAGCCACCAACCCGTCGCATTCCTCGGGCGTGAGCAGGTTCTCCAGCACGCGCACCACAGGGGCATCCGTGCTGACGGTGACCTTCACCGGATGCTCGCCGACGGTCTGCAAGGGCGCTTGCGGGTGGCGGGTTCGAGCCCCAACCACTTTGTTCTTCGCTGCGGCCATGACAGTGGCCAAAGGCATGTTCAGCACGCGGGCGACGATCTGGCGGCTCTGCTCGCCGCCATAGCCTGCGTCCTTGAGCATCTTCAGCAAGTCGCTGAGGCTGCAGCCGGAGCGGCTGGTGGAAAGAATCCATTCACGCAGTTCGGGGCGGATCGTGAGGTTGCTCATGCGGAAAAATGAAGGTGCGCCGGCTTATGCCAGCGCACCATGGTACGCAGGAGCGTCGCTTACTTCACGTGATCCCACAGGTAGGTGTAACCAAGTGCACTCATGAACGCGGCTTGCTTGTTGTCCGCCGCCGCACCGTGACCGCCCTCGATGTTCTCGTAGAAGCTGGCGTCATAGCCGAGCGTCTGGAGTTTCGCGGCCATCTTGCGTGCGTGCACCGGGCCCACGCGGTCGTCGCGCGTGGAGGTGGTGAACAGCACGGGTGGGTACTTTTGCCCGGCTCTGGCGTTGAAGTAGGGCGAGAACTTCTGGATCCACGCCCATTCCGCCGGCTTGTCCGGGTCGCCGTACTCCGCGATCCAGGAGGCGCCTGCTGATAGGTGCGTGTAGCGCTGCATGTCCAGCAAGGCCACCTGGCTCACGATGGCGCCATAGAGCTGCGGGTACAGCGTGAGCATGTTGCCCATCAGCAGGCCGCCGTTGCTGCCGCCCATCGCACCCAGGTGCTGCGGGGAGGTGATGTTGCGCTTGAACAGATCCTGCGACACCGCGGCAAAGTCTTCGTAGGCGCGCAGACGGTCGGCTTTCAGCGCTGCCTTGTGCCAGCGCGGACCGTACTCGCCGCCGCCACGGATATTGGCGATGACGTATACGCCGCCCTGTTCGAGCCAGGCGCGCCCGACGCTGCCGCTGTAGGCAGGCTGCAACGACACCTCGAAGCCACCGTAGCCGTACTGCAGGGTGGGATTCTTGCCATCCGCCTTGAGGTTCTTGGGGGCGATTTCAAAGTACGGCACGCGCGTACCGTCCTTCGAGCTGGCGAAATGCTGGCTCACCGCGTACTTCGATGCGTCGAAGAAACTGGGGCTATGCTTGATGGCCTGTGCGTCGCCTTGGCCAAGCGTGCCGTAGTAGAGCGTGGTGGGTTGCAAGAAACCGGACACGGTGAGGAAGTAGTCGTCGCTGGTGTCGTCGTCCACACCACTCGCAGCAATCGTGGAGAGCGCCGGCGCGCCACCTAGCGGCTCACGCTTCCACGCGCCATCACCGGGCGTCAGTACTTCGAGCTTGTTGACCACGTTGTCCATCACGTTGAGGATCAGGTGGTGACGCGTCCACGAGTACCCGTCGAGCGCGGTGGCGTCACTGGGCTCGAACAGCACGGTGATGTCGCGCTTGCCGGCCATGTAGTCATCGAACTTTGCGGCGAGCAGCGAGCCTGACTTGTACGTCTTACCGCCTACCGTCCAGTCACTGCGCGGCTCCACCAGCAGCCATTCGCGATGGACGTCGGTGTTGGCATCGTCGGGCACGTCGATCTTGGTGAGCTTGCCGTCTTTGCCGCGCAGGAAGGTCTCCCTGTCGTAGAAGGCGATCTGGCGGGTCACCAGGTCCCGCTGGAAACCAGGCGTCTGGTCGCGCACAGCGGAGACCGACATGTCGTCTTCTTTGGCCTCATACACCGTGGTAGCACTGGAGAGCGGCGTGCCGCGCTTCCATTCCTTCACGATGCGCGGATAGCTCGACTTGGTCATCGAGCCCGGGCCGAAGTCAGTGGCGACGTAGAGGTGGTCGATATCCATCCAGTCCACACTCAGCTTGGCTTCGGGAAGTTCGAAGCCGCCCTTCACGAACTGCTTGTCCTTGAGGTCGAACTCGCGCATCACGCTGGCGTCTGCACCACCGCGCGAGAGAAACACCGTGCAGCGGCGATATTCCGGCTTCAGGCACTCGGCGCCGTGCCACACCCAGTTTTCCTTTTCGGCGGCGGAGAGCGCATCGAGATCGATCACCGTTTCCCACGCCGGGCTGTCCTTGCGGTATTCGTCCAGCGTGGTGCGGCGCCACAGCCCTTTGGGGTGTTCCTTGTCGCGCCAGAAGTTGTAGAAGTAGTCGCCCATCTTGCTGACCATGGGGATGCGGTCATGCGAATCGAGCACCTCGAGCAGACGCGCATCGAGTTGCTTGAACTCAGCGCTGTCGGCGTATTTCTTCACCGTGGCGGCGTTTTGTTGCTTGACCCAGTCGAGTGGCTGGGCGCCGTCGATGTTTTCCAGCCAGAGGTTGGGGTCCTTGGCGGCGGGGCTGATGGTGTCGGCTGCGTGCGTCATGCCGCCTAGTGTGATGCCCAGCGCGAGTGCCAGCCAGAGCGGAGTCTTGGATGTCATGCGTTGTCCTTGGGTGTGAGTGGCCGAAAGCCAGAGTGTGGCCGGCACGGCGGCATGGTGCGCGTGACTAAAGTCAGGGCCGTGGCGTGGCTCAAACGCATCGGCCCCTTCCCGCAGGCGGAAAGGGGCCGATGTGTCGAACGCTTGGAATTACAGCAGCGGAATCAGCAACAGCGCGACGATATTGATGATCTTGATCAGCGGGTTCACCGCCGGGCCCGCCGTGTCCTTGTACGGGTCGCCCACGGTGTCACCGGTCACGGCCGCCTTGTGCGCGTCCGAGCCCTTACCGCCGAAATGATCGTCCTCGATGTACTTCTTGGCGTTGTCCCAAGCGCCGCCGCCCGTGGTCATGGAGATAGCCACGAACAAGCCGGTGACGATGGTGCCAATCAGCACGCCACCTAGCGCTTGTGCGCCGGCTTCGGGTCCGCCCAGCCACTTGAAGCCGAACACCACGACTACGGGTACCAGCACGGGCAGCAGTGAAGGAATCAACATCTCCTTGATGGCTGACTTCGTGAGCATATCCACGGCGCGCGAGTAATCCGGCTTGGTGGTGCCTTCCATGATGCCTTTGATCTCACGGAACTGGCGGCGCACTTCCTCCACGACAGCACCGGCCGAGCGACCCACGGCTTCCATCGCCATCGCGCCAAACAGGTAGGGGATCAGGCCGCCGATTAGCAGACCAATGATCACGTACGGGTTGGACAGGTCGAAGTGAAACTCCGTGACGTTGAGGTGCTGTTTGAGGTTGTTGGTGTAGTCGGCAAACAACACCAGCGCCGCCAGGCCGGCCGAGCCGATGGCGTAACCCTTGGTCACCGCCTTGGTGGTGTTGCCCACGGCGTCGAGCGGATCGGTTACAGCACGCACTTCCGGCGGAAGCTCGGCCATTTCGGCGATGCCGCCGGCGTTGTCGGTGATCGGACCATAGGCATCGAGTGCCACGATCATGCCCGTCATGCTCAGCATGGCGGTGGCGGCAATGGCGATGCCATACAACTCAGCGAGCTGATAGGCGCCCCAGATGGACGCGCAGACTGCCAACACCGGCAGCGCGGTGGATTTCATCGATACACCGATGCCCGCGATGATGTTGGTCGCGTGACCCGTTGTGGATGCCTGGGCCACGTGCTGCACCGGTTTGTACTCGGTGGCGGTGTAGTACTCGGTAATCACCACCATCGCACCCGTCAGTACCAGGCCGATGATGGCGCAGCCGTACAAGCGACTTACGCCGTAAGCGGATTCGCCCATCAGCTGGCTCGTAATCGGCCAGAACGCGATGGCGGCCAGTACGGCCGAGACCGCCACGCCCGCATACAGCGCATTCATGATCTTGGGGCCGCGTGCCTTCACGAAGAAGGTGCCGATCACCGAGGCGACAATGGACGCGCCACCCAGCACCAAGGGATACAACACGCCATTGCTGCCGGTCTGCTCAGCCATCACGCCGCCGAGCAGCATGGTGGCGATCAGCGTCACCGCATAGGTTTCGAACAGGTCGGCGGCCATGCCTGCGCAGTCGCCCACGTTGTCGCCCACGTTGTCGGCGATCACCGCAGGGTTGCGCGGGTCATCTTCGGGAATGCCGGCCTCCACCTTGCCGACCAAGTCAGCGCCCACATCCGCACCCTTGGTGAAGATGCCTCCGCCCAGACGCGCGAAGATCGAGATCAGCGACGA
>NZ_JAELTQ010000307.1 GCF_016428905.1 Dyella sp. ASV24
TTGCTACCTAGTCTTGCTGGTGTAGTGGGTAAACGTGGCTAGGTAAATTACGCGGCCGAATGCGGCAACTTCCTGAGCTGATGGATTCTGAGCGACTACTGTCTGTATGCGGGATTGGCTTGTTGGCGGTAGTTGAGTTGCGAAACTGGGTTAGAACAGAGCTTGCAGCACTGGTTATAATACTGGATGTCTTGAAGGCTGCGTGTAAAATTATCTGAATGAAAGCTAAGATGGAGTTTTCCTCTTAGTTTTCGAATGGATTATAAATAGATGATAGAATGACTAAATAATAATACACTGATGACCAAGGAAATTAAAATACATCTATGACGGGACTTTGTTGTTAATGTTTGTTGTAGCAGTCTGCTACCCTGGGCAGCATGTGCATTGCCACGGCAGACGCCCGAGTAAGGCTTAACCACTCGGC
>NZ_JAELTQ010000308.1 GCF_016428905.1 Dyella sp. ASV24
TTCCGCGCCTGCAAGTCCTGAATTTACCGAAAGGTTCTAATCAGGTTATTAATGCCACGCCGCTCGACACAATACTGCCGCTACAGAACCCCCCGCCACCCCCTGGCCACGGTGGTCGGCTTCAGCCTTATTTGGAGGCACATCCGCAGAGCTGCTTTAGTGCTGTGGTTCTGGGGTGCTGTGGTACTGGCATCTATAAGCTGGCCTATGTTATGCCTTGGCATATCTGTAGTAGCATGTAAAATCCAGTAGTCTATCGGTGCTAGCCTATAGGATGTGCTAGCATGAAATTTTGGTTAGCGCCCAGTGTCTCTGGGTTAACTTGCGTACCAGCTATATCATTTCGGTGTATTTCCTCTAGCTAGATTCGGTTCTGGTGCCCCGCTCCAAGTGCGTCTTGTGCACTGGGGCTCGCAATGTTTGGGG
>NZ_JAELTQ010000309.1 GCF_016428905.1 Dyella sp. ASV24
CCCCCCCCCCCCCCCCCCCCCCCCCCCCCCCCCCCCCCCCCCCTTTTCCCTCCCCCGCCCCCCCCCGATCCCCACACCATTCCAGCTTCGTCGGCAGCGTCAGATGTGTATAAGAGACAGGGCCCCACCACGCTCATGGCCTTGCTTAACAGCCTGCAGATGGGCTTCCGCACGCTCGCCATCGCCAAGCGCAGCAGCGAGGTATGGACCCTGCTCGGTGCCGTGAAAACCGAATTCGGCAAGTTCGGCACCTGTCTCTTATACACATCTGACGCTGCCGACGAAGCTGGAATGGTGGAGGGGTGGGGGGGGGGGGGGGGGGGGGAGGGGGGGGGGGGGGGGGGGGGGGGGGGGGGGGGGGGGGGGGGGGGGGGGGGGGGGGGGGGGGGGGGGGGGGGGGGGGGGGGGGGGGGGGGGGGGGGGG
>NZ_JAELTQ010000310.1 GCF_016428905.1 Dyella sp. ASV24
TAGTGGACCGGAGTCGTGGCTAACGATCTTACTTTTCTTCTGTCGCCGAAAGAATAGCCATTGAAGGGAGCAGGCTAGTGCATACCACGAACTGAGACAGGCAGTATAAAAGCCTGTCTCTCCCATCGTACGGTCGAAATTTGTTACAAGGGCAGAACATCTTTGTTCCCACCACCATCCATCATGAAATATACTGCTATTCTTGCTACCGTCCTTCCCTTTGCGGCTGCTCTTCCAGCAGAGTCGGACACTGCCGTTGCCTCACGCGAGACACTTGAGCAGCTGACAGATCGCTACCTCTATTCTCTCTCCCTGCCCGACTTTTCCTCCCGCCGCGATGACAGAGACCCAGCTACAGTAGACCTCGGACGGCTGCACCAGCTCTCCCGACAACCCGTTCGGATTCCCATTTGTTCCTGGATG
>NZ_JAELTQ010000311.1 GCF_016428905.1 Dyella sp. ASV24
GTATTACGGTACGCCTCTCACTTTTTGTCAAACGCAGCCAGCGCCCCAGGATGTTGCGAGAGAGGCTAACATGCAGCAATCGGGTTCCCGCTATCAGATGCAGAACTCCTGCGCCAAGGGAGCTCAGATGTCCACTGCACATGTTCTACAAGCAGCGCGTAATGGATGTTCCAGACGGCCTTCCGAAATGGTCAAGAATCAATGAAGATTGAGGACAGTCCACCAGAGAAAATAAAGGAAACAGAATGAGTAAGGATCCCGAACTAAATTAAGTGCATATGCTTGGGTACGGCAAAAATTCGCTAGCATAATTATTGTCAAAGTAGATCGAAACTATCGGCATCTTTATACCGTCTCATTGAACAGCAAAGTGTTTTGGCTTTTAACAAAATGCATGATGAAACTCCATGAAATAGCTC
>NZ_JAELTQ010000312.1 GCF_016428905.1 Dyella sp. ASV24
CTCCTGGCGCGACCGGCCAGATGGGTGCGATTCAGGGCGGCATGGACAATGTTCAGATGAATACCCTGAATAACAACCTTGGTGATGAAATGGATGCCGTCGCTGACATGGAAATGGACGATGCTCTTGGTGCCATGGAGTTGGAGGATAGCCAGAAGATGACGCAGACTCGTCAGCTATTTGGTCAACAGCAGCGCCCTCAGCTCAACATGAACACATCCGGCTTCCCCCAGGGCTTGCGTACCTCGCAACCCACCACTCCCGCTGCCGCCAGCTTTGGCCTGCAGAACAACCCTACCGTTTCCTCAGTAAATACCCCGACCCTCACTACCCAACAGCAACAGCAGCTCTCACAGCCGCCCCAGCAAACTCCAGACATTGATGACATGGATGAGGATCTACCGGGCATGCCCATGGG
>NZ_JAELTQ010000313.1 GCF_016428905.1 Dyella sp. ASV24
CCTTTGCAGAAACAAAGCAGCGTTTAGATCACTCCCCATAGCTCACCCTGCCTGGAAAGAGCACCGAGAGTTTTGTCTTGGTGTCATGGACAAGTTGAAGGGATTTCGTGAACAAAAAGATCTCACCAAACTGAAACTAGACTCACAGGTACATATCACCGACTTTTCTCCTTTGGTTATTGTTTTATTTTCCCCCCTTGTATCCAACAACTAAATCACCCTTTTCAGGCATTGAGTCAGTATCGTGCGGCATCTCCTCATTCTCGCGCATTCAACACTCGACTTATCGAGCTTGTCTCACGAGGTGTTCACCAAATTGCTGTGGAATTACTCAACTGGGGCCAGTCTTTCCATACGGATGATGCCTTCACCTCGTGGATCCCGCCCAAAGACGATTCTCTTTTCTGGGAGTTTCACC
>NZ_JAELTQ010000314.1 GCF_016428905.1 Dyella sp. ASV24
GAATAAACCTTGTCGAGTACCGGTACATCTGAGACATGTGGCTTCTTGGCGCAGATCTTTTAGTCAAAGCCAATTAATTATAGATGACGCTAAACAGCTTGGCAAATAAGGGCGGCATTGCCTAATTAGGTCAGCGCCGGGTGAGGCTGCCGCCCAGCGCAAGTCAAACCGACATGATGCCGGACGGCGCGGACAGTTGAAACAACCCGCGGCCAACTTGTCGGCAAATATGTCTTTATTCAGAGTCGAAAACGGTAAATGTTTGAGGGATTTTTTTGACAGAACCCTGTCGACCTCTTTGCCAATGCTGACAGCGGAACAGCCACATAGTCAAGACCCAGTATCAATCAATTAGTTCCTTTGCCCTGGTTTGCCTCCTCGAACCTGTGTTTCTCGCATGTCAGTCGATACTAGGGG
>NZ_JAELTQ010000315.1 GCF_016428905.1 Dyella sp. ASV24
GATTGAGCCTTTCTTCTGAGGTTTCGATGGGCAGTGAATCTCCCGTGTTTTGTTTTTTTTCACGGCCGCCTTTTTCTAATGATATATACCCCCTGGCTATATAGATTGATACTACATAACGATAGTCTGTCGCAGATATACGACAATATATACTATAATATAACGAAAGATGGGATTACACTCATGTCCTTTTGTCCAACTCTTTTGCCAAATTTTATACTATTTGTTTTTTTTTTGCTTTTTTGTTTACTTTAGCCTTGATCTCTCTCACGACACAGTATTCTTAGTAACAACGCCCCTCGCAAACTCTCCAAACGTCAAATGCTGCTCAATGTCCACCTCCTCG
Source organism: Dyella sp. ASV24 (assembly GCF_016428905.1). Lineage (GTDB taxonomy): Bacteria > Pseudomonadota > Gammaproteobacteria > Xanthomonadales > Rhodanobacteraceae > Dyella. Next base: position 347 of record NZ_JAELTQ010000315.1, read on the forward strand.
CCCAAATTAGGCTGCGTAAAAACAGCCAGCGTATTCCTCGCAATGCGCCCATCGCTCACGCTCGCACGAAC
>NZ_JAELTQ010000316.1 GCF_016428905.1 Dyella sp. ASV24
GGCAGAGCCTCGGATTTGGTCGTCGACGCCGCCGCTGGCGAGCTACTACGCGTCCAGCGGCGAAGATATCGCCAGGCGCTGGCCATGTTGAATGCTGGCTGCTGGTTCTTAAGAAGCCTGGCCCCCTTTTTATGATTCTGCCCGTGTGTGGCTTATATTATCGTCTCGTCTTTTGCGACAAAGTCTGCTTCCAGCTGGCGTCGCTTGTCGGTTGTAATGGGCAAGAAGGCAATTGAAGGGAAGGGGTCGCGTGGTCGTGCCAGGAACCAAGAGGGACACGGGTGGAAGGGGATGAGTATAAAAAAAAAGGTTGCACGTGTGGAAGTACATAACCTTTCCCGGGCCGAGCAGGTACCTACCTCCTACGAGCGAGCGTAGGTACCTACTTTAGTGCCCAGATGAGCTGGGTCCCTACC